>JAPPMC010000306.1 GCA_028819235.1 Bryobacterales bacterium | reverse complement strand
GGTCCGGTTTGCCCATATATAAGGAGCACGAAGGGTTTTGGCGCAAGCACTACCTAGGCGACGACGCACGGTTTGAGTACGTGTCCGACGGTACGAATGAGGAGTCGGACCGCAAGGCCGCGATGCGCCTACTGGACAGCAGAACTCTCTACGTAGCCAAGTTCAACGCCGACGGCAGCGGCGAGTGGCTGCCGCTGACCCATGAGAACGGCGCGCTCAACGCGACCAGCGGTTTCGAGGGTCAGGCAGACGTGCTCCTCTTCGCAAGGCAGGCCGCTGACCTGCTGGGGGGAACTCAGATGGACAGGCCGGAGGATATCGAGGCCAACCCCGTGACCGGGAGTGTATACGTGGCGCTGACGAACAATACGCGCCGCCAAGTCGGCGACGAGACGGCCGCGAATCCCGGAGCGCCGAATCCGATAGGCCACATCGTGGAAATCACGGAAGCTGGGGGCGACAACGGAGCCCGGAGCTTCAGCTGGGAGATATTCATGCTGTGCGGCGACCTGGCCGATCCGTCCCAAGGCGCCTTCTTCCTTCGCCGGGTTCGACACATCCATGGTCAGCAAGATTGCCAATCCGGACAACCTGTCCTTCGACAGGCAGGGCAACCTGCTGATCGCGACGAATGGCCAGCCCCGCACGATTGGAATCAACGACGGGATTTTCTTCGTGCCTGCCGAAGGTGCGGAGAGAGGTTCAATCAAGCAGATCTTCAGCGGGGTGGCCGGGGCCGAGTGTGCCTCCGTCATCATGAACCCGCGACAGGATTTGAATTTGATGCTGGTCTCGATCCAGCACCCGGGTGAAGGGGGAACTCGCGAGAACCGAATGATCGTCAACCGTCCAACCGTCGTGGCTGTGACCCGCACCATGTCGCCGTTTCACATAGGCGCCTGACCGACTGGGGGATTCCCCGATTGCGGGCCACGCAACGGGCCAGGCAACCGCACGGTGGCTTGGCCATCCGAGGTTGGGTAGCCCAACGGGACCGGTACCAGAGCGAAAACAAGCACGGTCAGTGCCCCAACCGCGAGTCCAGCCTGACCGGGTCTGGGAGCTTCTAGTTGGTGGTGTAATGGTGCTGAGCCATGGAACGGCTGTTCAGCGTCAAGAATTTCGGCTGCCGCACGTCGCAGTCGGACGGCGCCGCAATTGCGGCAGACCTTGAATTGCGCGGCCTCCGCCAGAGCCACGACCACCTGACGGCAGACTTGGTTGTGGTCAACACATGCACGGTCACTGCGGAGGCAGACCGGGATGCGCGAAGCACAATCCGGAGAATCCGCCGCTCCAACCCTGACTCGACGATCGTAGTGACCGGCTGCTATGCCCAGCGGGACCCAAACGCACTGAAGGCCATACAGGGCGTGAACTTCGTCGTCGGCAATTCCCACAAGCACCGGCTCGGCGGCCTGGTCGCTCCGCCACTCGTGCAGATACAGGGCACCAAGCCAGCGAACGTCGCGTACCACGGGCAAGTCCGGCGGGGTGGGGTAGTTGTCGGCGACATCCAAACCCGACGAACACTCGACAGCGCGTCGGCAGCTGCTCCTTTGGGCCGCAGCCGTCCCAATGTGAAGGTTCAGGACGGCTGCGACAATCGCTGCGCATTCTGCGTGATCCCGGCCGTCCGGGGTCGCAGCCGCAGCGCGCCCGGTGAGTCTGTCGTCCGCGAGATCCGGAGGATGCAGCGGCGGTACCCGGAAGTCGTACTAACGGGAATCAATCTCGGCAGGTGGGGCCGGGACTTGAACGGTCGGCCACGGCTGGCGGCACTCGTGCGCCGAATCCTTGCGGAGACGGAAGTGCGCCGCGTCCGCCTCAGTTCGGTGGAGCCGATGGATTGGTCGCAAGACCTCTTGAATCTGGTTGCCTCCTCGCCAAGGATCGCGGATCACGTCCATATGCCCCTGCAGTCCGGATCAGACGCTGTACTAAGGCGAATGCGACGCTGCTACCGGTCCGGGTACTACGCATCAAGGGTCAAACTCGCCCGAGCAGCCATGCCCGACGCCGCAATCGGAGCGGACGTGATGGTCGGCTTCCCAGGCGAGACTGAGTCCGAGTTCGAGGAGACCTTTTCTCTGGTGGAGCAGCTGCCCTTCACATACCTGCACGTATTCCCGTACTCGCCGCGTGATGGCACGGAAGCCTCGAAGTTCGGCCGCCAGATCCCCAAGGCGGTGAAGCGGCAGCGCAGTCGCATCCTGCGAGAACTGATTCGTCGCAAGAACTTCACGTTCCGAAAAGGTCTTCTTGGCAGAACAGTCTCGGCCGTGGCGCTGGGTACGGAACACGCCGCCAGCCGCGCCCTGACCACTAATTTCGTCCAGATTGACCTTTCGCGGTCAGTCTCCGGCGCACCCAAGATCCTTCGGGTCCGCGTCGATTCCGTCGAGGAGAGCCGCACCGTCGGGCTGCCTGTGGCATGACCGCTCCCGGCTGGACGCTGGGGTAGAATTCTCGCCATGCCCGCCGATAACTCCGCAGAAGTGCGCGACAAGGCGGCGCGGCATTTCCCGGCCTGGGAGAGCGGCCGTCTCCCCCGCGCCCCTGAGTTCGGCTGGAAGCACTGGAGGCTGCTGATCGGACCCGGCCTGCTGCTCGCGGGCAGCGCGATCGGGGGCGGGGAGTGGCTCTTCGGCCCAATCGTGACAGCCCGTTACGGCGGGCAGCTCATGTGGATCGCGACGCTCAGCATCCTGCTGCAGGTGAGCCACAACCTGTCGATGATGCGGTACACACTCTACACCGGGGAGCCGATCTTGGTCGGCTTCTTCAGGACCAATCCTGGGCCGCGCTTCTGGGTGTTCTTCTACCTGCTGCTCGACCTCGGCGGAATCTGGCCCTACCTGGCCTCTAACGCGGCCGTTCCGCTGGTGGCTGCCTTCCTTGGCGACCTGCCTGGCGAGGAACACCAGGATGTGCTGCGCTGGGTCTCGTACGGGGTCTTTTCCCTGGCATTCGTCCCGCTGATCTTCGGAGGCAAGATCTACAACACCGTCGAGAAAGTGATGGTTACCAAGATCGTGCTGGTCTTGGGCTACCTCGGCTTCATCTCCCTGTTCCTAGTGAGCTGGGACACCTGGGTGGCGGTATTCACCGGATTTGTGAAGTTCGGCTCATTCCCGGATCAGGAGGTTGACTGGGCCACGCTCGCAGCGTTCGCCGCGATCGCGGGAACCGGCGGAATGAGCAACACCGCCTTCTCGAACTACGCCCGCGACAAAGGGTGGGGCATGGGGCCGCTGGTGGGTGCCATTCCCAGCATGGTCGGAGGTAAGAAGGTCGAGCTGGCCCACGTGGGCAAGGTCTTCCAGATTAGCGACGCTTCCCTGCGCCGTTGGCGCGGATGGATGCGGCATCTATTGCGGGACCAGCTCGGCGTCTGGTTCTGGGCGTGCCTGATAGGGATGGCGCTGCCGTCGATGCTGTCGCTCGAATACATTGCCGGCGCGGAAGTCCAAGGGCACGCGGCTGCGGCCATGACAGCCCGTGGAATCGCGGATCGGTCGGGAGAGATCTTCTGGTTCCTGACGCTGCTCTGCGGTTTCATCGTGCTTTCGCCGGGCCAGATCTCGGATATCGACAACATCATCCGTCGCTGGACCGAGGTGATCTGGACCGGAAGCCGGCACGTCCGGCACATGCGCGGCAACGAGGTCAAGACGATCTATTACACGATCATGGGACTCTACTTCCTGTGGGGCTTAATCGCCCTCCGGCTCACGCCTGATCCGCTGTTCTTGGCAATCGTCACGGGAGCGCTGCGGAATCTCGGCCTCAGCGCCACGGCGCTTCATGCCCTACAGGTCAACCGCAAGCTGATGCCCGCCGCTCTGCAGCCGCCCATGTTGATGCAGGTCGGCCAAATCGCGTGCTTCCTATTCTTCCTCGGCATTTCCGGCATCGCCTTCTACCAGCAGATGGCTTCGCTCGGAGCCCGCTGACGGCCCGCGACGGTCGGTGGAAGACCCGCCACCCGAATGGTTACAGTATGGTGGCGGTTCCATTGGGGTGAGAGTCCCTCAGACCGCTCCGAGCACCGATGCTAACCCGACGAAGCCTACTATCCGCAGCCATCGTAGCGCCGTTGTGGCGACGAACTGGCCGAGGCGACTGGCCCCAATTCCGCGGACCCGGTTCCACAGGAGTGCCGGCCGACGAGGAAGGACTGCCGCACACGTGGGACACCGCGAACAACGTGGCTTGGCGCGCCAAGATTGGTGGGAGCGGGTGGTCCTCGCCGATCGTGTCCGGCGACAGGATCGTGCTGACCTCCGCCGAGTCTGCCGGTGGTCACGCCACCCCGAAAGGAGGCTTCTATGAGGGTGCCGTCGAAAGTCCCAAGCCTGACGAGGAGCACCGCTGGCTGGCACACTGCCTAGACCTCGCCACAGGGAGGGCCCTTTGGAGCTCGGAACTGCATAGGGGCGTGCCGGAGGTGGGACGTCACCGCAAGAACACTTACGCCTCGGAGACCTGCGTCACGGACGGCGCGCACATATTCGCCCACGTGGGCGACCTCGGGACCTGGTGCCTCGACTTGGACGGTCAAGTGGTCTGGTCAAAGAATTGGCACCCGGTCCGGACAAGGTGGGGCTATGGCACGGCATCCTCACCCGCGCTCCACGGAGGACACCTATACATCAACAACGACAACGAGGACGAGTCTTACCTGATCGCCCTCGAGAAGGCCACCGGACGCGAGATTTGGAGGGTACCGCGCGGCGAGCCGACAGGTTGGTCGACGCCCTTCGTGTGGCGCAACGAGAAGCGCACCGAGATCATCACAATGGGCCGCAACAAGATCCGGTCCTACGACACCGACGGAACTCCCCTGTGGGAGCTGGGCAGGCTGTCGTCGCTCGCCATCCCGTCACCCTTCGCGAGCGGTGACTTGTTGTACGTGACATCTGGCTACCACAACAGCCAAGAGCGGCCGATCTACGCCATCAGGTCAGGGGCATCCGGCGACATCACGCTTCCGGAAGGCCAGACATCGAACAACTTCATCGTGTGGAGCGTGCCGCAGGGTGGCCCCTATCATCCTTCCGGGCTGGTGTACAGAGGACTCTATTACACGCTGTTTGACCGGGGATTCCTGACCTGCCACGACGCACGGACCGGTGAGGAGGTCTACGGCAAGCAGCGCATCTCGCGGGAGTCGGGCAACTTCACCGCCTCGCCTTGGGCCTACGGCGGGCACATCTTCTGCCTAGACGAGAACGGCACAACCTATGTTGTCGAGGCTGGGCCCAAGTACAGGTTCTCGCACAACAATCCCCTCGGAGAGATGTGCATGGCGACGCCGGCCATCGCGAAGGGGAGCCTGCTAATCCGCACACACTCGCAGCTGTACAAGATCTCCACCTAAGGACGGTCGGGGCGGCCAACCTTACGCATCAAGCGTCCAGGGGCTGCGGTAGGGCTTCGACAGAGCCGCATTCGCCTCCTCGTCACCCTCGACTCTCTCCGCGGAAGGGTCCCAGCGCAGTGTGCGGCCCAACCTCGTCGCAATATTGCCCAGGTGGCAAAAGACAGCCGTGAGATGGCCGATTTCCACATCGGCGTTCGGCCGTTCCCGGCTCTTGACGCAGTCGAGAAAGTTCCTGATATGAAGCGCGGTCAACTCCCGCGAGGCGTTCTCGGGACGAACATCACGGTCTTCGACCATCGCGGGCGGGTTGCCCTGCCACTGCTGTCCACGAATCGCATATCCCCCCCTAGAAACCTCGAGGTCTCCTTTGGTCCCGTGGAACGTCAAGTACGCCCCGCGCGTGCCGTTCATCTCGCGAACGGACCAAGTCAGCACACCGCCCTCGATCTCATAGAGCACCTGCTGCACATCCGGCGTCTCGCCTCCGTCACGGATCGCGTAGCGACCGCCACAGCCAGACACGCTCAGCGGGGCTTCGCACCCCATGCCCCAGCGGCCAATGTCGATGTTGTGCGCGCCCCAATTCGTCATCTGACCGCCGGAGTAGTCCCAGAACCATCGGAAGTGGTACATGCCGCGCAGCGGATTGAACGGCCTGCTCGGGGCAGGACCGAGCCAGAGGTCGTAATTGAGGTTCGCTGGTGCCTGACCGTCGGGCGGATTTCCGAAGCCGGGCATCGAATTTCGCTCTAGGCCAGCCTCCACGTGGTGGACCGTGCCGATCTCGCCCGCGCGCAGGATCTGCACAGCCTCGGCGTAGTGCGGTCCGGAACGCTGCTGGCTACCGGTCTGGACGACGCGCTCGTACTTCCGTGCTGCCGCCACCATCGCCCGACCCTCCACGACCGTGAGGGAAAGGGGTTTCTCTACGTACACGTCCAAACCGGCCTTGCACGCTTGGATGGTCTGGATCGCGTGCCAGTGGTCGGGCGTGGCTATCAACACGGCGTCCAACGGGCCGTGCTGGAGCATGTCGCGGAAATCGCGGTAGGCCTTGGCCCGTCCGCCGGCCGCGCTCAATGCAGCCTCCAAGTGCGGCTCGTAAACGTCGCATACGGCGCCGGGCTCGACATCCGGCTGCCGCAGGGCTTCCTTCCAGACCGGCCCTCCCCGATTGCCTGTTCCGATGGCGCCCAGATGGACCCGGTCGTTGGCACCGAGGATCCGGGAGTAAGAAGCCGCGGTGGCTGCGGCAGTGGCGATGGCTTGGCGACGGTTCATGCTTGGATCAGGGCAGCCGACGGCCGCCTGTCTAAGCGTAGGCTATCCGACCCCGCTCCCCAGCCGTGCCGCGTTATGATGCGCAATGCGCCTAGCGCCCAGCGCTGCGCAAAGCCGTCGCCGAGCTATGTCGGTCCGCGCACTCATCCTGCTGACGACGTTGGCGACCGTCGCAGCCGCCGAGGAGCGGCCCAACGTCGTGCTCGTGCTCATCGACGACCTTGGCTACGGCGACCTCAGCTGTTACGGGAACAACGCCATATCAACGCCGAACATCGACGCGCTCGCAGCGCAGGGTGTGCGGTTTGAGCAGTTCTACGTAGCGTCCCCGATCTGCTCCCCGTCGCGCGTGGGAATCACCACCGGCCAGCACCCGTCCCGGCACCTCATCCACTCCTTCCTGAACTCGCGGCACCGCAACGAAGAGCGGGGGATGAGGGACTACTTGGACCCGGCCGCTCCGGCCGTAGCGAGGACCTTCCAGAACTCCGGCTACGCGACCGCCCACTTCGGGAAGTGGCACATGGGCGGCGGGCGGGACGTCGACGACGCCCCGCTGCCCCAGGCTTACGGCTTTCAGGAGTCGCTCGTGTCCTTCGAGGGGCTCGGAGATCGAGTCCTCCCCCCGGGAGGCCTCTCGGACCAGAGCAGGAAGCTCGGCCAAGGCAAAGTTGTGCAAGTCGACAAGCACGAGATGACCGAGATCTACGTCGATCGCGCAATCGACTTCGTCCGGCGCAATCGGGAGCGGCCCTTCTACCTGCACCTTTGGCTCAATGACGTCCACGACCGCTTCTACCCCAAGCCCGAACTGCTCGCTAAGTTCGAGCGATTCTCCGCAAACCCGTACCGACAGGAGTACTTCGCCGTCATCGACGAGATGGACCGGCAGTTGGGAAGGCTATTCGGGGAAATCGATGACCTCGGTCTGGGCGAGCGCACGATCCTTGCGCTGGCCAGCGACAACGGACCAACCGCCTGGAAGCGCTACTACGACGAGGGCTACGACCCGCCGGGGAGCACGGCCGGCCTCCGCGGCCGCAAGTGGAGCCTGTACGAGGGCGGGATTCGGGAGCCGCTGATCGTGCGGTGGACGGGGAACTTCCCGAGTGGCAGGACCAACTCCGAGACTGTGATCAGCGCGCTGGATCTCTTTCCGACCTTCTGCGCGTTGGCCGGCATTGCCCGAGCGGGCTCGAGCCTCGACGGGCTCGACATGAGCGCCGCGTTCCGCGGTGCTGAGCCCCGCCGGTCGGGAGCGCTGTACTGGGAGTATGGCCGGGACTCCAGCTACTTGCGGCCCGGACTGGAATCCGACCGCAGCCCGGCGCTCGCTGTACGGGACGGCGAGTGGAAGCTGCTGATGAACGCGGACGGGAATCGGGCCGAACTCTACGACTTTCGAGAGGGCTTCGACGAGACCGAGAATATCGCAGCCGAGCGGCCCGAAGTCCTTCGGCGCCTTCGAACGGCCCTGGTTGCGTGGTGGAACACGATCCCGCAGGCGAGGTGAGGCAAACGTGAGGCCCATAATCGACGCCCACTTGGACATAGCTTGGAACGCGCTGTCATTCGACAGGGACCAGCTCTTGGAAATCAACGAGATGCGTGCCCGCGAGGCTGGAATGAGCGGTGCCATGCGCGGAAAGTGCACCGTCAGCATCCCGGAGATGCGGCGCGCCAACGTGCGCGTCTGCCTAGCCACCGTTCTGTGCCGGGCGCTGCCTAGGGACGTGCCGCATACGGCCGGGAACTCTGGCGAAGTTGGTAGCCGAGGGCACGGGGAAGTAATACTCAGGGAGGATCTCGACTTCGCGAACCAGACGATCGCGTGCGCCGCAGGCCATGGACAGCTCGGCTACTACCGGCTCCTCGAGCAGTCCGGACATCTCCGCTTCATCTGTTCCCGGACCGACTTGGATGCGATCTGGGACGCGCCGGACGCCCCTATCGGAGTGATCTTGAGCATGGAGGGCTGCGACCCAATCGTGGATCCGGGGCAGGCCGCATGGTGGTTCGCAAACGGACTGCGCACCGCCTGCCTTGCACATTACGGACCCAGCGCGTACGCAATGGGCACGGGCGGCGACGGCCCGCTGACCGCGAGGGGAAGGGAACTGTTGGCGGAGTTTGACCGCCTAGGGCTGATCCTCGACCTGGTGCACACCGCAGACACGGCCTTCGACCAGGCTCTAGATCTGTACTCCCGCCCTGTGTTCGTCAGCCACGGCAACTGCCGCGAATTGGTGCAGCACGACCGTCAGCTTTCGAACGGCCAGATTCGAGCCGTGGCTGCGCGGGACGGCGTGGTCGGCGTAGTAATGGACGAGTGGATGCTCGTTCCCGGCTATGTTCGGGGGCAACCCGGGCGGCCCCGCGCGACTATGGAGTCTGTGGCGGACCATGTCGACCACATTTGCTCCGTAATCGGCAACTCCCGGCACGTCGCCATCGGCAGCGACCTTGACGGCGGCTTCGGCACCGAGCAGACGCCGGTGGACCTAGAGACGATCGACGATCTGCACGCCCTTGAAGGGATCCTCGCGCGGCGCGGTTACGGGGATGCAGACATTGACGGCATCATGAGCGAGAACTGGCTTCGCTTCTTCCGCACCAACCTGCCGGCCTGATACAAGTCGGATCGCCAAGGTCGGGAACGGCCTACACAACCGAGTCCGCGCTGAGTTGTCATTGGCCTGAACAGCGACGGGTTTGCATCGGCCAGTTCCGGCTGGCCAAGCAGAGAACCGCGCGGCCCCGTCCAAGCAGGGCCTAGCGAACGGACCGGTGATGGGCCCGCGCCGTGTCGGGGGTCCTCAGGCAGCGCTGCTGGCGGCCTCAAGGGCCGCATCGTAGTTCGGATGCTCCGTAACTTCCGGCACGTACTCGGCATGGACGATAGTGTTGTGAGGATTCACCACGAAGACGGCCCTCGACTGGATCCGGAGAGCATCGATCATCGTGCCCCATGCGCTGCCGAAGTTCCCGTCCTTGTAGTCGGAGAGTGTGGTGACCCGATCCACTCCGGCGGCACCGCACCAGCGCGACTGGGCGAATGGCAGGTCGCAGCTCACGCAGAAGACCGACACCCCGTCCAGACTGGTAGCCTCGTCATTAAAACGGCGAATCTGCGCATCGCAGACCGGGGTGTCGAGGGACGGCACGACGTTGAAGATCCTGACGCCGGTGGTGTCATCCAGCGTTACGGCGCCTAGGTCGTTCCCCGTCAGCGTGAACGCCGGAGCGGCGTCGCCAGGAGCGAGCCCCTCGCCCAGCAGGTCGAATGGGTTTCCCTTGAGTGTGGTCTGTCTGCTCATTTGTATGCGCCTCGGTGGCTGAACTCCTAACCTAGCAAGGCGCGGGAGGTGAGGTCAAACTTCGGCCCAAGGCGTTCAGACCCTCTCTTTTGTTCGAACTCGTTACGGACTGGCGAGACTTGTGGTGTGCCCGCCGGCTTGCTGAACCCACAGAGTGGGCCTCCTGTAGCCACTCCGCGGAGAGTCCAACAGTTAGGGCGACGAGCTGCAGGCGTGGCCGCAGGGGTGGCTGCGTCGACGCACCACCCGAGCAGGCAGTTAGTTGACGGCGCCGAACTCCGTTGGCAAGTGGCGTGGGTTGCGCAGTTCCTAGTGTCGATGATTCTGCGGACCTTGGCCTCATTCGTCAATTCCCGCAGAATATTGGGAGCGTTCGCTAGACGTGGACCAGGATGGGACGAGACGCCGCCACCGATGACACTGCTCGTGGCGTCATTCCGCAGTAGTTGGCTCAACTGCGTCAACGCAAGTGGCCCTTGATCTGCGGCCCCGGGGCAGTCAGCTGGGCCTCAGACCGACACCCGACGGCGTAGGTGGCCTGTCCCACCAACGCGCTGTCGGGCCATGCCACGGCCAGCTTTTCTCGGGGGACCGTGAGCGCCTCCCCCATCCACAGCGATTCTGCACGGCGGACGAGCGGCACGCTGCACCGGCATCGGCCAGACGTTTACTGGCTGCTTGAGCCAAGGACGCCAAGGGACACCCGCCATTCTGGCCACTCGACATGCCGGCGCGTTCTTGCGGGCAACGCAAGAACCAGTCCTGTAGCGCAGCACACAACGGCGCTGCCTGGATGGCCGTCCAACGGATTGCGGGGCGAGGCCCGCTTGCGCCCTCACAGGCGTCGCAATGGAAAACGGAGGGCGGCCGCGCATGGCACGCTCCTGCGTATTGGTCCCGCCGCCACCAATGCTGCCGTGACGGCCGAATAGCTGGGACACCGCTAGTTGGTCCGATGGTTCTGTGTTGACTCAGTGCGTGAGCAACGACACGCGTTGGATCTTGGGCACGCTAATAGCCTTGGGGCCATATTGCTCCAGGAGACGTGCCATGAAAATTGACATCGCAGCCCTGAAAGCGAACATGGTCGAGATCCGGGCCGACATCCGTGAGCTGCGCTCCCTGCACCTGATGGCCGCGCAAGTGGCCAAGGGCACTGCCTGGGATCCGCCCGTAGCCCGGCAAGTTCCGACCCTCGCGGAATAGCAGACGCGGAAGAGGCCGCTGCCGACAAGGCGACGCGGCAGCCACCACGCCCACCTGTGCTCTGTCGAAGTGCCGCCGGAATGAGCCTCAGACGCCGATAGCCGACCTTCGCGGGGCCCCCATGACACTCTTGCACCTGAGAGGGTTTGGCCTGCTGGCATTCTGGGTCCTTTCAGGTACATTCTGTCGGCGGTGGGTCCCTCTGCTTGGCAGGGGTGCGACCGCTCGGGCCCCAGATGCCACGGCAGTGGAGAACGAGCGCGACAGGGAGGATGCCCCCGGCCATTTCAAGCGCAGGCGATGGCTGGTAGGTCTGGCCAATTGGAGTCAGCCGCCGCGGCCAATTGGTCCGTGTGCAACGGAGTCCGACAACCGCCCAATCGGGCTTTGGAGATGGGTCCCGACCAAGGCTGGCATTCATCAGTCCTGTGTTCGAGGCCTGCTCAGATTTCACTCGTTCCGCCGAAGAGCCGTATCCCCTCGGGCTCCCACCGCACCAAGCGGTACTCCGGATCGCCGTCCCGGGTGGACCAGAGGCGGCCCCGCGAATCGATGTGCCTGACCTCGCCAGCGAAGAATGGGATCTGGTCCAGCCTGTAGCTGCCGTCCATTTCCAGGTACAACGTGCCGGGCTGACTCCTTGGGTCGTACTCCTCATCTTCTGGTTGGTCGCCGGGCAAAGGAATCGAGTCCACCAAGGTCATCGTCAAGTCGTAGACGCGAACCTGTTGCCGGGTCCCGTCCCACCAAGGCCGGAGGAAGCGGCGCCCGTTTACCATCTACCATCGCGCCATTCGAGACCCAGCCGTAGTTCTCGTCAGCAAACCCAAAGGACTCGATGAAGCCGTCCTCGGGATCGAAGACCGTCATGCGTCCGTTGCGCCCACCCGGGGGCCAGAGGCGTCCGTTGGGGCCAAGCATGAGGCCGTTCGCGTCCACGAACTCGCCGGGGCCCTGTCCCTTGCCGCCATGGGTCGCGATGTCAGCGCCATCGGGGCGGAAAACGCGCAACCGCTGAACTTGGGAATCCAAGACGGCGAAGCCTCCGCCGTCCAGCGCCACGAGGCCTTTCGGATAGGCGAACGCGTCCGGTCCGGTGCCCTAGAGGGAGCCGACGCGGACTTCTTCGACCAAAGTCCAGCTGGGGGCCATGTTTGCGGCTGGGATGTTCGTGACTTGGACCGTGCCGGAGGGCAAGGTGTCCCGCTATGTGGTCCGGTCGGTCCGTGACTCGGAGTCCCCACAACCAGCCAACGCCACGCACGCCAAGGCGAGCACCGTCCAACTCCGTTTCATGATCAGCGCCTCTGCTCGGCCGCGTCGATCAGGCGCCGCAACGCGGCGGCAGCGTCCTGAATCGACCGCTCGATTTCATCGGCACGCCGGTCGGCGTCCCACTCCTCGATCTGCGCTTCGAGCTCTCTGACCTTGCCGTCGAGGTCGTATTGCTCGATCTGAGCCTCGATGTCTCCAATCTTCCCGTCGAGGTCGTACCGCTCGATCTCCTGTCTGATGTCGCCCACTTGTTGGTCCAGGTCGTATTCACCGATGACTTGGCGTGAGGATCGTAGCTCGTCCTCGGCACGTACTATCTCGATTTGCGTTTTGGTCAATTGTCTGAGGACTTCATCCTGAGTTTCCTCCCGAAGCCGCACTTCGTCCAACTCTTCATCCAGCGCTTGGGCGACCGCGTTCAGTGATCGTAGTGAGGCTCTTAGCTCGCCCTCGGCACGTACTATTTCGACTCGCGTGCTGGTCAATTGTCTGACGACTTCATTCTGGGTTTCCTCCCGAAGCCGCACCGCGTCTTCTACGATTTCCGACGCGATCTGGCGTTGCAGACTCGCGACATCCCGCACGTGAGACGCAATCTCGCGACGCAGACTCGCGACATGCCGTTCGTGAGACGCGATGTCGCGACGCAGACCGGCGACGTGCCGTTCGTGGGATCCTATCTCCCGGCGCATGCTGGCTTCCCTGCCGCGCACCTCCCAGACCTCCTGGGAGCGCACCAACACGGTCAACATGAGGTCGCGCCAGGCCCGAGCTTCGTCGTCGAAGGGTCGGGAGCGGCCATCGATGCTCCACTCGTGGTCCAAGCCGCTTGGGCCGGAAGTGATCGCCATACGGTGAAGGCTTTGAGCTTGCGATTGAAGGACCAGCCGACTGCCGGGCTCCATGCTCGCGACCGCCGTGCCGTCTCCGGTCATCACGATGTCGCCGCTGGTGTGCATGAAGAGCGACATCCCGTGTACGGATACCTGTACAGTCGTCGACTCACGGTTCTTCATGATGCCGGTGAATCTCCCCGGCTTGCACTCGACCTCCTGTAACCCGAGGACTTCCCGCACTGCCGGAGCAACCGCGATTGGACCCGTCGCTGGCGGCTCTTCTGGCGTCCCGTTGGACGGCGGTACTGCTCGTTCCGGATTCCTTGGAGGTGCCGGGTTCTTGGTCGGGCGTTCGGGCAGACGCGCGATCTCAGCCCGTGTCGTGGGACTTGCGGCTGGATCCATGCGGACGGGTCTGGCACAGGCTGCTACCATGCCCACCACACCGACTGCCGCCAGCGCAGCATAGGTGCGAGTTCTCGAAAAACGCGGCCGGTGCACCTTGAGGATGGACATGATTCGGCTCTCCAAGTGCGGGTGTTGTACCACTGGTAGAGAGAGGACGGGTGGACCAGCGGCGATCTCGGACGCCAATGAGAAGAGGTGGCGGGCGTATGCGGAAGGGCGTACACCAAGGGTCAGGACTTCCTCGTCGCATGAGCGTTCCCTCGCGGCGGCCGCGAGGCGCGACGCGAGCCAGACCAGGGGATGGAACCAGTACAGCGCAACTGCGGCACCGGCCACGAGTCGCCGCAGCGCATCCCGCCGACGCACATGCACCAGTTCATGCGACACGACCATCTCGAGCCGGCCGGACGTCCAGGTCTCGGCAGACACCGGCAGTAGAATCACGGGCCTCAGCGGACCGCCCGTCATCGGCGTGGAAACTTGGGCACTCGACAGGATTTGAGCGTCACCGCGCACGCGCGCCCGGTGCCGGAGAATATCTGTTGACCGGATCCAGTCCGGATCGCGAATCGGGGTCGCCCCCCGCACGAGCTTTCGGAAACGGAAGGCGGCAGCACCGAGGGAGACGAGCCCAATCGCGCAGCCGAGCGCCCAGATGAGGAACACGCCCGCGGCGGGAGTCAGTGGGATCGAAGCGTCGCCCCGAAGGGGGATCGGCAGGTATCTGGTCGGGAATGGAACCGCCGAATGTGGCGGGTGACCTGCGTTGGAAGCATTGACCGTCGCTGATAGCTCGCTCGCTGTCTTGTCTGGGAGGTGGTGCTCGATTGCAGTGGTCCGGGCGGGAAAAATGGGAAGCACCCACGCAGGGGCCAGCAGGCTCATCACCGGCAACGCGAGGAGCACCGCGAAGGTCGTCGTCCACAACAGATGCAGAGTCTTGGCTGAACCACGCCTTGCAAACCATGCAAGGACCAGGGCGACGGACAGGACCAGCGTGCCCTTCGCAATCAGCCCGATGGCTCCGGTAGCGGTGACGGGCACGTCGGTCATCGTCCGTCCTCCTCGGCTTCATCGATCATGCTCTTGATGCGCTGGCGCTCGTCTGGAGTAAGGTCGCCTTCGCCGAGTTCGAGGAGCATGGCGACCGCGCCCTCGACGCTGCCTCCGAAGAACGTCCGCAGGACGCGGTGCATTGCGGAGCGTCGCGCCCGCCCGACGGGCATCGTCGGAGAATAGACGTAGCGGTGACCCTCCGGCCTCCGTTCCAGATGTCGCTTCCTGACGAGGATCCGCAGGATCGACCGGATGGCCGAATCGGTCGGCGGGTCGGCCAGTCGTTTCCTTATCTGGGCCGCTGTCGCGCCGCCCAACTCGTACAGGACATCCATTACATCGCGTTCGCGTCTGCTCAGCGGCGGAAGTTGGCTCACGGGTACTAGTGCTCCTTTCGGCGGTGTTCTCGTCCAGTCCCCACGACTCGGACGCCCGCTCGAATGGAATCGTAACACAAAAGTGTTGAGAAATCAACACTTTGGGCCACGCGGTGAGGACATGCGCATCAGCACCGCTGCCATCGGAAACCGACGCAGCTCTTCCGGTGCACACCCACGAGCGCGCGGGCGACGGAGTTTCGCGGGCGGAGTACACTGCCCGGTGGCGGCGGCATCGGCGCGGAACGCTGGGGGATCTGAAGGGGGGCGCAGCATCCCCTCGCCAGCCCCGATGTTCAACATCGCGTGTGCCGGCTTACGCACCTAAGAGCGTGAGCCAGCACCGGCGCGGCAGCCGACTATCGCGGCGTGACGCAGTCGCACCAAGCCTGTAGAACTTCGGCGCGGCGCTCCACCAGGTTCGGAGCGCTGACAAGCCCGAACGAGCTAGCGTTCCGGCACGTGGGCGAGGCAGGCCTCCGCAACCTCCGCAGGGACTCCGGGCTCGGCCATCCACGACCGGGCGCTCGAACGGGCCCCGTGCTGTGTCGAGGCCACTCCGGCTCGCGAAGCACGCGCCCCGGCGCGGTCCTCGCCAACAGCCCGCCTGTGTTTGAGGGGAACACCAGCGAAGGCTCGGGAGACAGCGCCCGCGCCCGATCAGGCACATCGAGCGCGCCCCTGCTCAACGGGACACAGAACTCGCGCCCGCCCTTCATCCGCGCCGCCGGGAACGTCCACCGCGCCGGCTCCACGTCGATCTCCTCCCACTACGCCCCGAGCGCCTCGCCCGCCCGAACCGCCGTCAGCGAGATCATCTCGAGACACAACACCGCCGACGGGTGGATATACCTGACCCCGCGGGTCCCCCGGGCGCCGCCGCGACCTCCCCGCGCGGAAGCGCGCGATAACGCCTCGGCGCGCTGCCGTTCGCCCTCGGCAGGGTCACCACCGCCGGGTCCACCGGGTTGTCGGGGCGGAGATTCTTCCCAATGCACCAGCGGAAGACCGGCGCGATCCCGTGGCGGGCCTTCTTGGCGGCACCCGGCTTCGAGTTCCAGATCGGCGCGAGACACCCGAGCACGTCCGCGCTCGTGATCCGGCCTACCAGGTTGTCGAGGAGCGCGGCTGCGTGGAGACCAAACCTCGCCTCCCACTGCTGGGGCAGCGGACTCCCCACCTTCCACCCGTCCCGGTGAAGCTCGATCGTCGTTTCGGCGGCCTCAGCGAACGTGGGAATCGCGCGTCCGCGCGGGTCGCCGCCGTGCAGAACCGCCCGGCTGTTGTCCAGCGCCTTGCGGCAGGCCTCGGCGAGGGTGATCTCGGGATACGGTGCGAGCCCGACCGATTTCAGCTGGGAAGGTCCCTCCGGCGGCGCATCAGGGAGATGCCCGCATTGGCCCGCGCTTCCAGATTGCGTGGCACGTCTCGGACGAGCACTCGCGAGCGGCCCTCGTCATGGGTAGAAGACCCGCACTTGGTGGACCATTCTCTCGAAGCGGTCCGGCGTCGCAGACTTATGCCGGACGCGCGGGACGAGCTTGGGGATCGCTGTTGAGCCAGGATCCTAGAGCGAACGTCTTCGGCCATCCGGGGCAGACGGCACAGTTCTTGAAGTTCGCAGCAGGCGATCGGGCGGTCCGGCAAGGCTACTCTGAGCCCTCCCGGCCGCCGGCCGACCGGCGCCTGCCAAGCCTCTTCAGGCCCTGCGACATCTCCCAGTCCACACCCAAACAAGCCTTGCAAGGACGGCAGGTCGTGCCGGGCGCCGAGCCAATCCGAGCAGCCGTTTGAGCGGCCCATGGCTGGGGCGCACGCGAGGGCTGCACACAGCGCAGGTGGTCCCCTGCATCGCGGTCGCGGCGCCCAAGACGACGCAGTGACGACGCAGTGAGTACAGAATGGTCAGCGCGGACGGAGCGGTCACTGCCAGCGCGGCTCTCCTGTGCTAATCCCGGCTGGGCCGGACCGGACTTCAAGGCCCGTATTGCGGCGCTCGTGGACCCTTGGAAGACCGGCAGCCCCAGAAGAGAATAGTCCTGCTCAGGTAATGCTGAACCGGCGGGGACGCACTCGAGAGCAGGATCGCTCGACCGGATCCGATCGAACGCACGGCGCCTCCAAGGCGGTTACCCTCACGGCTTCCATGCTCGACTTGACGGCATCCGCCACAGCCCAATAGATTCAAGGTAGGGGCGTTTAGCAGAACGGGGACCATCCGCCACCGTAGACACCCGCCGACAACAAGAGTATGGAAGCCACACCCGAGATCCGACAGTTCGAGGCCGAGACGAAACAGCTGCTCGACCTCATGATCCATTCCCTGTACACGGAGAAGGAGATCTTCCTGCGCGAATTAATCTCGAACGCCTCGGACGCGTTGGACAAGCTCCGCTTCGACGCGCTGACCGACGCGACGCTGATGCCCGAGGGTCACGAGCCGGAGATCCGCATCCAAGCCGATCCCGACCGCCGCCTGCTGACCATCCAGGACAACGGCATCGGCATGACGCGGGAAGAAGTGATTGCCAACATCGGCTCCATCGCCCGGTCTGGCACTCAAGAGATGCTCGAGCGGGTCGCGAAGGCCAAAGGGGCCGACGAGACGCTCGAGATGATCGGGCGATTCGGCGTTGGCTTCTACTCGGCCTTCATGGTGTCCGACGAAGTCCGCTTGGAGACGTGCAGGGCGGGCACGCAGGAATCCACGCTATGGAAGTCCAGCGCCGACGGAACCTATTCGCTGGAACCCGGCGACCGCCGCTCCACGGGCACGCGCGTCACGCTTCGCCTCAAGCCGGCCGACAAGGATTCAGGGATCGAGGACTACACCAACGAATGGACGCTCGCGAGCATCGTCAGGCGCTACTCGAACTACATCTCTTACCCGATCCGCCAGAGAGTGCGCCGGCAGCCGAAGGAGGGAACGGAAGCGGAGGGCATTGTCGGGGCAGACGGCAAGACAGCTTTCGAGGACAAGACGCTCAACTCGATGAAGCCCATCTGGACGCGGCCGGAGTCTGAGGTCACTGAGGAGGAGTACAGCGAGTTCTACAAGCACATCGCCGGGGACTGGAACGATCCCAGCCTGCACATCCGCTTCAAGGCTGAAGGAGCCTCGGAGTACGAATCCGTCCTTTTCGTCCCATCTGAAGTGCCGCCGGACCTGTTCGTGTTCGGCTCGGACTTCGGACTGCAGCTGTACGCCCGCCGAGTGATGGTCACGGAGCGATGCGAGGAGGTCCTGCCGCACTTCTTGCGGTTCGTGCGCGGAGTCGTCGACTCCTCCGACATACCGCTCAACATTTCGCGGCAGACGCTCCAGGAGAACCGCCATCTGGCCAGGATCCGGAAGTTTGTCGCCAAGAAGGTGCTGGATGCCTTGGCCAAGCTCCAGCGGGAGGACGGCGAGAAGTACCGAGACCTGTGGAGCAAGTTCGGCCGGGCGATGAAGGAGGGAATCTCGACGGATCCGGACCAGAAGGACCGCATCGTCCCGCTGCTGCTGTTCGAATCGTCCAACGACCCGGACGAGCTCACGTCCCTGAAGGACTATGTGGCCCGCATGAAGCCAGGCCAGACATCGATCTACTACATCACCGGCGAGTCGCGAGCGATTGTGGCCAACTCTCCGGTAATCGAGGCGTTCATCACTAAGGAGTACGAAGTCTTGTTCTTGACCGACCCGATCGACGAGTTCGTGGTGGTCGGCCTTTCAGAGTTCGACGGCAAGCCGCTGCGCTCGGTCGCGAAGGGCGACTTGGACATTGACACGGCGGATGCGGCTACCGAGGCCAAAGAGGACCGCAGGGCCCAAGAACAGCAATTCACGTCCCTCTTCAAGGAGATGGAGAAGCATCTGGAGGACAGCGTCAAGCAGGTGCGGCTGTCAAGCCGCCTGACCACATCCCCAGCCTGCCTAACGGTGGACGAGCACGACCTGAGCCCGCAAATGGAGCGCATGCTGCGAGAGCGCTCGCAGGACTTTGCGAGGCCTCGACAGAAGCGGATCTTGGAGATGAACGGTTCCCACGAAGTGGTGCAGGCCCTGCAGCAGCGATTCGAGAGAGACAGCAGCGACCCTGCGATCCGTGACTACGCTGAACTTCTCTACGGCTATGCGACCTTGGCCGAAGGCACCGAGATCGAGAATCCCGGACCGTTCAACAAGGCGCTCGAAGGCCTGATGCTGCGGGCGGCGCAGGGCGGCGCTCCATCCACCTCCCAAGCGGAAGGGGCGGATGGATGATCGTGGCGGCCCCGGATGGCGCGTCCCGTGTTTGACTCTGACAGCGGGAGCGTGCGCATGGCCCGCTTCCGGATCGGGGAACTCGTCTTCCACAAGCTCTTCCGCTACCGGGGTGTCGTGTTTGACGTGGATCCAGTCTTCACGGGCAGCGACGCCTGGTACGACCGCGTCGCGCTGTCGCGCCCGCCAAAGGACCGCCCATGGTACAGGGTCCTGGTGCACGGCGCTTCCCACGAGACCTACGTGGCAGAGCGGAATTTGACGAGAGACTTGAGCTCGGAGCCGATCCGTCACCCGGCGGTGGATTACGTCTTCGAGAGGTTCGAGGGTGGCTCGTACGTCCCGCGGCGACGGGTTCAGTAGTCCGGAAGGTCCGGCCAGTCCCTGAACCATGCGACCGCGCGCTCCAGCGCCGGCCGAACGGGCCCCGGCGAGAAGCCGATCTCCCGCCGGGCCTTGTCACAGTCCGCGTACATGGGACGCCTCGCCATGCGCACGCCCTCCATTGGTATCGAGGGGGCCGTGCCGCGCAGAGCGGCGATACCCGCACTGAACGCCCCGGCCAGCCACGCAGCCGGGTAAGGCAGCCGTATCCTGGGCGCCGGAAGCCCACTGACCTCTGCACACGCCTCGAGAATGGCCTTCAGCGGGAGGTTCTCGGCTCCAAGCAAGTACCGCTCGCCCACTCGGCCAGCGGTGGCCGCCAGCCAGTGCCCGCGGGCAACGTCTCTGACATCGACGAGATTGAGCCCGGTATCGACGAATGCCGGCATCTTGCCCTGGAGGAAATCGAGAATGATCCGCCCGGTGGGAGTGGGTCGGAAGTCCCGCTCGCCCACTGGTGCGGTTGGACAGACGATGGTCACGGGAAGGCCCGCCCGTGCGTAGCGCACGGCCTCTTGCTCCGCCAAGTACTTCGACCGCTTGTAGTGGCCGGTCATCGCCTCCAAGGAACTCGCAGACCGCTCTGTCACAGGTGCTCCCTCCGGGTCCGGGGCGATCGTACCCACCGAACTCGTGTGCACTAGCCGCTGCACTCCGGCTATTCTGGCGGCTTCGAGTACATTGCGCGTGCCGTCTACGTTCGTCGCATACAGCTCGTCGGGATTGCGAACCCACAGACGGTAATCAGCGGCGACGTGATAGATCACTTTGCACCCCTGAGCAGCCCGACGCATCGCAGTTGGGTCGCATACACTTCCCTCGACCACTTCGGCGTCGATTCCCGCCAGTCGGGTGCGGTCGCTCGACGGCCTTACCAAGAGGCGCAAGGACATTCCCCTCTCGGCCAGATATCGGGCGACGTGGTTGCCTATGAATCCGGTCGCTCCGGTGACCAGGGCTATGTCGGACATTTCGCGAAAGGTCTCGGTCGCGGGGGCGGGGATACACTGGGGCGGGAGCTTCTTCGCATAATGGCCACATCACACAATCGCGCGCTCGCAGTGGCCGTCCTCGCTGCGAGCCTGTCTGGCATCGCATGCGCACCCGCCGAGGTCGATACCGCACCCGCCAGCCAGCGGTCGATCCAGACCACGGAGTTCGGATCGGTCGACGGCCAGCCCGTGCAGCTATTCACACTGACGAATGCGTCCGGTGCGAGCGTCGGCATCATTGAGTACGGCGGGATCGTTGTCAGCCTCAGAGTGCCGGACCGCGACGGCAACCTCGGCGACGTTGTTCTCGGGTTTGACACGCTGGACGAGTATTTGGCGGACTCGCCATACTTCGGCGCGATCACTGGCCGGTACGCCAACAGGATCGCAGGCGGGAAGTTCGAGATCGACGACGTGGAGTACGAGCTGCCGGTGAACAACGGTCCGAACTCGCTTCATGGGGGCGTCAAGGGCTTCGACAAGGTGGTTTGGGAGGGCAGTCCGACCGAAGCCGGAGACGGAGTCGTGCTGACCTACACCAGCGTGGACGGAGAAGAGGGCTACCCGGGCACTCTGGCGGCGGAAGTGACCTATACCTGGACGGACGCAAACGAGCTTCGCATTGATTACGAGGCGGAAACGGACAAAGCGACAGTCGTCAACCTTACGAATCACTCCTACTTCAACCTCGCCGACGCAGGAGCCAGCCCGACGCTGGACCACTTGATGATGATCAATGCGGACCGTTACACGCCCATCGACGAGACTCTGATCCCCACTGGCGAACTGGCGTCCGTGGAGGGCACACCGCTCGACTTTCGCGAGCCGACATCGATTGGCGCCCGAATCGGCGAGGAGAACGAGCAGTTGGGTTTCGGCTCAGGCTACGACCACAACTACGTCCTGGACCGTGACGCACCGGGACGGTCCCTGGCCGCCCGGGTTACCGAGGCCGGGACCGGGAGAGTGATGGAAGTGCTGACGGAGGAGCCGGGCGTGCAGTTTTACAGCGGGAACTTCTTGGACGGCCACCATGTCGGCAAGGGAGGCGTCGCGTATGAGCGTCACAGCGGGTTCTGCCTCGAGACCCAGCACTACCCCGACTCTCCCAACCATCCGGACTTTCCCTCGACGATTCTGCGGCCCGGAGAAGTCTATTCCACCTCGACGGTGTACAGATTCAGCACGGAGTCGATGTGAGGCCGGACCTGTCGATCCTAGTGCTTGCGGCGATCTCCGCGGCATGTGTCCTGGCGTTGGCTGTGGAAGGCCTCCCACCTCCAGAAGGTGATGCGATTGTTTCCCCCGAGGCCAGCTTCGAACTCCTTTTCTCGCGTCCTGAGGAGGGGCAGGGAGGCCTAACTGAAGGGCCCGCCGTCGCACCTGACGGATCCGTTTATTTTTCTGACATACGCCGCGGCCAGAATCCGGGGCGCATCTACCGGTACGATCCTCGAACTGGGGAAGTCGAGCTGTTTGCGCCGGACAGCCACAAGTCCAACGGCTTGATCTTCGGACCCGACGGAATGCTCTACGCAGCAGAAGGGGCGGACTATGGGGGCCGCCGGATCTCCCGCTGGGACGTGGGCGCGAAAGTCCGCACGCTGGTCGTCGACAGATTCGAAGGGCAGCGCTTCAACTCTCCCAACGACATCACCGTAGATGGCAGTGGGAACCTTTACTTCACGGACCCCCGCTATACGGGGCACGAGCCGCGGGAACTCGATCACCGTGCCGTCTACCGGACAACTCCTGACGGGCAGGTCGAAGAGATCACGCGTGAGGTCACGAAGCCGAACGGGCTGGCGCTGAGCCCGGATGGCAAGACGCTCTTCGTGGCAGAGACTAACAATGGCGGAGACGGGATGCCTGGCGTAGAGCCAGGGAACCGGGGCCCCATGCGAATCTACGCGTTTCCGCTTGGGGCCGATGGCCGGGTCTCGGGAGAACGCCGCTTGCACTACGACTTCGGACCGGAGTTCGGGTGCGACGGGATGACGGTCGACGACAAGGGAAACCTCTACCTCACAGTGCGCGAGCCGTCGCGTCCGGGCGTGCTGGTTCTGGACCCGCACGGCGAGAAGGTGGGCTTCCTGCCGACCGGAAAGGGGGTTCACTCGGAGGAAACACCGCTTACAGAAGGCGAGGCCAAGTCACTGGATGAGCCGCCGGTCGCCCCGAGCGGCCTGCCGAGCAACGTGGAATTCGGCCTTGGCGAGGACGCGAACGCCCTCTACGTGACCGTGGACCAGAGCCTCTACCGAATCCGCTTGAGGGTCCGAGGGCATCACCGCCAACATCGGCCCTGACCCCGGACGCAGACCCGATTCTCACCCTCGAAGGCATGGGCGCCGAGAAGGCTGAGACACTTGACTGGGCTCCGTCGGGAAGTCCGAGGGCTGTAGTCCCTGGCTGAGACCGGGCTGGAAGCGGGCGGCGGAGAGGCTTGCCCTCCGCTCCTGACGTGACGCCGCGAGGAAGCCCGAAGGTCCTGACAGCGCTGTAGCCGGCACTTGGGCCGGTCCAAGCAGCCCGGCTACACCTACACTCGCGATTCGCCAGGCCCAATTCCAATGGCCACCCCGCGGCTTCTCCGCTGACTCCGGGAAGCGGCTGACGCTGTCGGGACTCGGCTGACCCCGAGTCTTCACGTTGAGCCACCGGAAGGTCATCGGCGGGATGGAGCCAGATCGAATTCGGCCCGCTTGGTCTCAATGGCGTCGACGCGGGCGTGCGCGGTGCACAGCAACCCCGCACCTCCTGGGTGGCACGGCCGACAGCCGGAAACGGTCTCGGATCGGCGGCCGCACATTGGTCACCCGCTGCCAGGATGGCGCCGCACGCTCGCCCTGCGAAGGCCGATCTGGGAGCCCCTGTGATAGGCTGAGTTTGCGGCCCGTTGGCTTGCGAACCGCTGCAACCCGCACGGCTGGGAGGCGCAAATGTTGATCAAGATTCCCCGAGGTTGGGAGATTCCGGAGAGCAAGGCGACGCCGGAATCCGTCTTTCGAGGACGCCGCGAGTTCGTCAAGATGCTCTCCCTGGCGGGAATCGGGGCGTCAGCATCGGGTGCGGAAGCGGAACTCTACCCGGCTAAGCGCAACACGAGATACACGTTGGACCGTCCGCTCTCGGCAGAGGCAATCGCAACCGGGTACAACAATTTCTACGAGTTCACGCTCGACAAACAAGACGTCCGGCACCGCGTTGGCCAGTTCAAGATCGAGCCGTGGAAGGTCAAGGTGACTGGCCGAGTCAACAATCCCAAGACCTATGACATCGACGACTTGGAAAGCCGGTTCCCACTGGAAGAGCGGCTGTATCGGTTCCGTTGTGTTGAGGCTTGGTCGATGGCCGTGCCGTGGACGGGTTTTCCGATGTCTGCGCTGCTCAAGGAGGCCGACCCGAAGGCCGACGCGAACTACGTCCGCATGGTCACTGCATACCGTCCCAAGGAAATGCCAGGAATCGTGTCTCAGCCGCACTACGACTGGCCGTACGAGGAGGCGCTCACCATGGCGGAGGCCATGAACGAGCTGGCCCTGTTCTGCACTGGCCTTTATGGAAAGCCACTCCCTAAGCAGAACGGGGCGCCGATCCGGGCGATCATTCCTTGGAAGTACGGGTTGAAGAACATCAAGTCGATCGTTGAGATCTCAGTCACCAAGAAACGCCCGCCGACCCTTTGGAACAAGGCGATCCCGACCGAGTACGGATGGTACTCAAACGTGAATCCAACCAAGCCGCACCCTCGCTGGTCGCAGGCTCACGAGAGGTTCCTGGCGCTGGGACCCGGCGGACAGGTCGGATACACGATGCGCCCAACGCTGATGTACAACGGGTACGAAGCCTTCGTCTCAGAGCTCTACACGGGCGACGAGTACTGACCCGACGAACGATCGAGCGACTTAGGGCAGGCCGTGTTCCGCGATCGCCCGAAAGGGACATTCGGGGAAGATTGGACGAACCACCCCCCGGAAGCTGCAGATCCGTCCTGGCCCCCGGAAGAGGGCGACTGGACACTGCGGAAGCTCCTGGTCCGTACGGTTGCCGCCCTGCTGCTGCTGTCGCTGGTCGCGACCTTGGCCGTGGCATGGCGCGGTGCTTGGGACATCCTTGCGATCGGCGCGGTCCTAACGGTCGCGGTCGTCGCAGCGAAGCTATCAAGACGGGGTAGCGGGCGGCGGGGCGATGATGAGGTGCCGCCCGGCCCGAGCGGCTGTCACTGAGGGTTCGTACCTGAGCCGGAGTCGATCCGTTCCGTCGTGCGCCCTAGCATCTGGTCGAGCGACGCGGACAATCGGGACAGTTGCTCCTGATACTCGGCTGAGTCCGCCAGATTGACCCACTCCATAGAATCGGCGAGGTGGTCGTAGAGCTCCTCAGTGCCGTCGGAGTAGCGGATATACCTCCAGCGATCCGTACGGACGGCATGGTGGCGCCCCTGTAGTGTCGTCAGCGCCGGTGCGCTGCGCGGGCTCGCTGGGTCCTTCAGGAGCGGGACTAAGCTCTCCCCGTCAAGCTCGCCGCGCGGTGCGAGCGATGCCAGTTCGGCGAGCGTCGGATAGATGTCCACTAGGCTGACGGCTCGGCTCGAGACCCGGCCGGGCGAGATGCCGGGTACGCGGATGATCAGGGGGACACGGGTCGCCTCTTCCCAGAGTGTGCTCTTGTGGTACTTCTTTTTCTCCCCAATGTGATAGCCGTGGTCCGAGAACAGGATAACGATCGTCGAGTCCTTATAGGAGCTTGCATCCAAAGCACGCAGGACTCGGCCGATCATGGCATCGGCGAACGTGACTGCGGCGAGGTATCCGCGGGTGGCCGACTGTAGGGCGTTGTGCCTGCGGATCATCGCTTCGTAGCTGTTGGCGGAGCGGACGTGGCGGTGGGCGATCTTGGGCACGTCGTCCAAGTCGCTGTCGAGGATGCTGGGCATCTCGACCGATTCCAACGGGTGCGCGTCGAAGTATTGGCTGGGGGAGTACTGCGGATCGTGGGGCCTGTAGATGCCCACCGCTAAGAAGAACGGGCGGTCATGCTGAAGCTTGAGCTGACGCTCAGCCCAGCGTGACGCCTTCCCATCCTCAGTGTCGTCATCCCGAAAATCGATCGGCCCCCAGTCCCAGTGATGGTTGATCCCATTGCGGTGGGTGTCGATGAGGACAGGTGCCATAGGCAGTTGGATCGACTTCGCCGGGAAACGCTCCTCCCAAGCCTCGGGCTGGCCGAAACCGCTGCGCCCCGCATAGGGCGCCCCTTCCTCGTGCGTCAGGGCGCCTCGCCAGCCCCCGTGATTCGCGTGGAAGATCTTCCCGGCGGCCGCCGTGTAGTAGCCGTTCCGGCGAAAGAGCTGGGGCAGCGACTCGGACTCCTTCAGCGAGTCGAACGTTCGCCAGTCGTCCATGTTGCCGAAGACGCCGGTGGTCGTAGGATGCTTACCGAACAGCAGCGCCGTCCTGGACGGATTGCACAGGGGGGCGGCGCAGTGCGCATTGGAAAACAGGACGCCGCTGGATGCCAAGGCATCAATGTTGGGCGTAAGGGCCTGCGGGTGGCCACCGAGGCAGCCTACCCAGTCGTTGAGGTCGTCCACCGCAATGAACAGCACGTTCGGGCGCTCTTGGCACAGAGCCGGGAACGCCAGCAGGATCGCCGCCATGGACGCGATTCGCGCTCGCACGGCCCCATTCTAAGCAGGGGCTGCCGAAGTGGACGGTCGTGGCAGAGCGAAGGTCCGTCGAGTCCTCCATGGCGCACGAGCCCCGTCGCAGGCGTCGGGACCGCGCGCCCGAATTCTCCCATGGCCTACAAGGACAGTCGGTCTCGCATTCTGAGGACCCAGTAGCTGCAGGCCCGTTGTCCCGACTGCAATCGGTCTGCGGGCCGCGGAGAATGAGTTGCGGATCGCAGAGCAGGGGCGGCGGGCCGCCGAAGACAGGGTGCGCGCATTACAGGAGCAGATGCTGGAACCTCACGGTCATACCCCTCCGCCGCAACGCGATCTCTAGAGACAAGCAGCCGATTCGCACGCCTAAGCCATCCAGATGCCGTGAGACCGGGCCGGGCATTGGCACGTGGGTGCGCTTCGGCTCATTGGGTTGACTCTTCCTTCGATCGCCACAATCCCGCTCGCAACTGGTCTCCTCGCCTTCAGGTTGTCGACTGCATCCGGTCTCGGGGGCCTATTGTTGTCCGCGTGCTTGGGTCTGAGGAGTAGCCTCCCTAGTCTTTCTGTCCGAACAGGAGCCCCTCGAAAACGCGGTCGCGCGCCCGCAACAAGCCCTCAGGGGAGGAAGCGATTCCTCCAATGTCTTGCACTGCCCGGATCTCTGTGCTCTTGGACGGTCGGCAACACCCTATGCCGCACACGCCTCAGCCCCGGTCCTCCCCTCGGGAACGGTGCCTCGTAGCGAGCGGCCGTCCCGGGGAGCTCAGTCTCCCTCGCGTCGACCACACCGAAGCAGGCCGGCCGACTCGGCGCCCTGTTAGTGCATGCCCGGACCTAGCTTGCTCGAACGAACCACTCCTCCGGACATTCCGCTGAAAGTTCCCCGGATCCAGGGTCGTGTTCCAGACAGCCTCGTACACTCTGCGCAACTCGCTGATCGTGAATGTCGGGGGGCAGAACCGGGCGCCCAACGCCGTGTACTCCAGCTTCGACCTGAGCCGCTCCAAGGCGTCGCCGAGGATTTCGTTGTGGTCGAACGCCAGGTCAATCGATCGGTCCTCCACCCTTGAAACAAGCACCAGTTCCGCGCGGGTCGCGTCGCCGCCACCCGTTGGACGCGCCAAGGCCGGGCACACCGCCCAGTAAGCGACCGTGATGACCCTCATCCGAGGATCGCGTCGAGGTGAACCGTAGCTGCCGAGCTGCTCTAGGAAGGCGTCCCGCCTCGTCACGCCGGTCTCCTCCTTCAACTCCCGCGCCGCGGCCGCATCAAGATCCTCGTCCGGTCGCACGAAGCCCCCTGGAAGTGCCCATGCCCCCTTGAAGGGCTCTTCGCCGCGCTCCACGAGCAATACCCGCAGTGCGCTGTCCCGGATCGTGAATACGGCCATATCGACCGTCACAGCTACGGCAGGGTAGTCCCGCGGATTGTAGTCGGAGAACTGTGCTTCAGGCATCCCACTGAGATTCTACACGTTATTGACAAACTGACAATAAGTGTGTTATTGTAAGTTTGACAATTACAACGGGCCCCACAGCCCGGGAAAGGAAATCGAACACCAATGACAGTACAAACACTTGACAGGGCGGCGGTCGGCCTGCCCATCACTCGGGCCGGAATCTCGTTCATGCCGATCTACCTGGCGGGCAACTCGCTGCCGGAAATCGTCACCGGCCCCAATTCGGGCATCGTCATCGACGAGTTGGACAGCGCGACCGTTCCGACCCTGATCGCCAAGAATCCCACAAACACCCCGATCCTCGTCGTTGAAGGGGAGCACTTCGTCGGCGGTTTGCAGAACCGGACCATCAACTCAACAGTCCTCGTGCCTGAGAACACGGAACTCAAGATTCCCGTTTCGTGCCTTGAGAGGGGAAGGTGGGGCCGCAATCGCTCGCACAGGCGCAGCGACGCCTATGCTCCTAGGAAGGTCCGGCGCGAGACCACGGCCGGAGTGAATGCATCGCTGATGCATGACGGCAGTAGGCACGGAGACCAAGGCGCGGTTTGGAACGCGGTTGACGAAGTGCTCGCGACCAACCAAGTCTCGTCGGAAACCTCTGCCGCAGAGGACTTGTACCAAGCGCGTAGGCGGGACAATACGTGGTCCGGACTCGTCGAGGAGCTCATCCGGATCGGCCCTCTTCCGCAACAGTGCGGCTTTGCCGTGGCCCACGGTAGCCGGGTCGTTGCGGTCGAGATGTTCGGTGCACCTCATCTGTTTGCCGCGCACTGGGAGGCCCTGGTCCGGTCACACCTGTTCGAGCGGCCCGCTCAGGGCGGCTTTCCGTCAACCACTTGGGTTCTGCGGATGATCCGCCGGTTCGGCGAGACTGCCTCGCGTGCCGAGCCGGGAGTGGGAATGGGCGTTGAGCGGCGGCTCAGGGAGCCGAAGGTGACCGGGCAGGCGCTCTTTCTGGAAGACAGCCCGGTTCACGCCAGCATCTTCGCGCGCTAGACGGTGCCTCTGACCCTGTCGGCTCGGACGCGTCCGGCCCCGGGCGGCGGATCGCCGAGTCCCGTCTACCTCCCGACTTTCGGCGGACGGCCAAGGGCCGAGATTCTGAGGGTTAGCCAGTGCCGTGCCGGACTTCGCCAAGTGCCGCCAGACGGGGTCCGCAAGAGCGGACCTCAACGTGTAGCGCAAGGGGCACTCGGGCTAGCGGCGAGGCTCGTGTCCGGTCCGGTGGGAGAGCTTCGCACCGAAGCCCGCCCTGCCCAGCCGGACCGGACATCCACCACCCGAAGGAACGGAGCCGGCACACTGCGGTGAGTGTCCTGGTCCGCCGACCAAACAGCCGGTCGTGGCGGTCCAATTCCCGCCAAAGCCCTCGCTGTAGCCACGGTACCGACAGATTCCACCGGTGCCGTCTCCCGAGCGTCGTGGCATGCGTCGCTGTCCTTAACCGGTCCGCCCGCGCCGAGCGGCATGCGCATTCTCTCCATCCAGCCGTTCGGCGGCAATCTCCCAACTTCGCGGCTGACCGCACCGACCACGTGCGTGTCCTCTCTGCATCCGCTCCTCGCCAAGAGGCGACACCGGGGTAGACTACTCTCGATGCCGGACTTTACCCGTCGCGACTGGATGGCGATGGCCACGGCTGCCGCCGCAGCGGGTTGCCAAGACGGCAGGGACACCACGCTTGCCGGACAGCCCAACATCCTCCTGGTCGTTCCAGACCAGCTGCGGTACGACTGGACAGGCCTGAATCCCAACATTGGAATCCGTACGCCCAACCTGTCCGCCCTCGCAGCCCGCGGCGTCCAGTTCGCGAACTGCTACTGTGCATCTCCACTCTGCGCACCGTCCCGGGCGTGTCTGGCCGCGGGCGTCGAATACGACCGGTGCGGCGTTCCGGACAATTCCCGAAACTACCCGCTGGAAGAGGGCACCTACTACAGTCTTCTGCGCCGGGCGGGCTACCACGTCATGGGCTGCGGTAAGTTCGACCTGCACAAGCCAGAGCCGAGCTGGGGCAGGGAAGGGCAACACCTGCTTCCCGAGTGGGGATTCTCCGAAGGCATCGATAGCGCAGGCAAGTGGGACGCCATCCGCTGGGGCATGGACGAGCCCTGTGATCCCTACACCGCCCACCTGCACGACTCTGGTCGAGTGGAGACCCACCTAGCGGACTTCCTGAAGAGGCGGGAAGTGGGAACGTTCGCGGCCACCTTCCCGACACCGCTCCCCGAAGAATCCTACTGCGACAACTGGATCGCGGAACACGGCCTGCGGCTGCTGCGCGGAGCGCCTGCCGACAGGCCGTGGCACCTAGTGGTCAACTTCGCCGGACCGCACGAACCGATGGACGTCACTTCACGGATGGACGGCCTCTACCGCGACACGGAGTTCCCCCAACCGAACCGCTCCACAGAGTTCAAACCAGGGAAGCACGTCGAGATCCGGCGCAATTACGCGGCCATGATCGAGAACATTGACTCTTGGATGGGCCGGCTGATCGCGGAGGTCGAGGCCCGGGGCGAACTGGACAGGACGCTTGTCGTGTTCACGAGCGACCATGGCGAGATGCTTGGCGACCACAATCTCTGGATGAAGCGGCTGCCGCAACAGGGCTCGGTCGGTATCCCGTTGGTGATCGCAGGGCCCGGCGTCCGCTCCGGCGCATCGACCGATTCCCTAGTCAGCTTGATGGACCTGGCCGCGACGTTCCTGGACTACGCGCAAGTCCCCGTGCCGCAATCGATGGACAGCCGAAGCCTGAGGCCCCTACTGGATGGATCATCGGCCCACCACAGGGAATTCCTGCTGAGCGGACTCGACCCGTGGCGCTGCATCACTGACGGGCGGCTGAAGCTGATCCGCGGATACGCCGGCGGCCGGGCCGTCGGCGGTTCGGGACTGCCGGCTTATCCCGCTGGCGATGCCGGGACGGAGCCCATGCTCTTTGACATCCAGGCTGACCCGTTCGAGAACGAGAACCTCGCAGCGAGGGCACCCACCGATGTGGAGCGCCTCACGAAGGCGCTGCACGGACTACTGGGAATCGCCTGATGGCTCGGCGGCTTCGCATACCTACCGGCAGGTATAGCCGCCACATCTTGCTGTGCGCGGACCAGTCCAAGCCCAAGTGCGCCCCCCGTGACATCACATTGCCGGCTTGGAAGCTGCTCAAGGGCCGCCTCGACGAGCTGGGCCTCGCACGCGGCGATGGCTGCGTCTTCCGTTCGAAGGTCAACTGCCTGCGCGTGTGCGCCAACGGCCCGATCGCGGTGGTCTACCCGGACGGAACTTGGTATCACTCGGCAAGCGGCGACGTTCTCGCGCGGATCATTACTGAACACCTGCGGGACGGCAAGCCTGTGGAGGAGTACATATTCGCGCGCAATCCCCTGCCGGATGCGGGCTCAGGCAGCGAGTCCTGAGGCGACGCGGCCCGGAACCTCCTACCCCAAAGCGACCTTGACGCGGCATCGCCGCACCTGCGAAACTCTGACCATGCGGTTGCTCAGTATCGCCCTCCTGTCCTGCTTGGCTGTCCCTGCAGTCTCGGCGTCCGACACCGGTGATGTCCGGAGGTACCTGTACCTCAGCATGCCGGACGGTGCCCAGAAGGAAGGCCGTTCCAAGGCCGGCATCCTAGTCTTCGACATCGACAACGGGCACAAGTTCGTCCGGCGCATCGACATGCCGGTGTTTGAGGAAGGACTCCGGGGCTTCGCGGGTAACCTCGCCATGCGGAGCGCGTACTACTCGTCGACCAACCATCGCCTTGGGCGCTTCGACCTCGAGACCGAGAAGACTGTCTGGGAGAAGGTTTACGACGTTGGCTGCGACCGGTCATCGGTCACGCTTGACGGCAAGAAGATCTATGTGCCGACCGGATGGTGGTACAAGGGCGAGGACGCCGGGCTTCTGGTAGTGAACGGCGAGACGGGCGAAATCCTCAAGCGAATCACGGTCGGGCCCCAGGCCCACAACAGCATCGTGAACCTCTCGGGGACCAGACTCTACCTCGGCACGACGACGACCCTTTCAGTCTTCGACACGGCCGACGAGGAGCTCGTGATGCAGGTCAAGGATGTCGGCGAGCGCGGCATCTTCCCGTTTACGATCGATTCCCGGGAGCGTTACGCTTACGTGTGTCTCGGGAACCACGTCGGATTCGACGTTGTGGACCTCGAGAGCGGCAAGGCCATCCACAGGGTCTTCGCCAGCGAAGAGAAGATCCCCCACCGTACGCATGGCGCCGGACTGACGCCGGATGAGACTGAACTCTGGATCAGCGACCAGCGGGGACAGAAGCTCTTCATCTTCGACACGACCAAGATGCCCCCTGCGCCAAAGGGCCACGTAGATCTGTCGCAAGGGGGCCACGGATGGGTGGCCTTCAGTCTCGACGGAGTGTATGCCTGGAGCCATACGCCGGATGTGTTCGATGTCAAGACCAAGAAGCTAGTGGCAACGCTCAGGGACGAGACTGGCGAGCCGGTCAGCGGCTCGAAGTTCATTGAGGTTCACGTCCAAGACGGAAAGGTAGTGCGAGTCGGCCATGAGTTCGGCCTAGGAAGGAAATACTCCGACTGAAGTGCCGAATTCGAGGCCGGCATTGGTAGCCAAGCTCGGCTAGACCTGCCACTCGGCTTCAGGGGGACCGACCGCGGCCCTTGGGTGGGACGGCCTGCGCACGGTCGCAGAAGGCTTGGGGACGACGCAGGGGACGCGTGGCAGTTCGTCGCGCATTATTCGTCCGGAATGCTCCTGAGCAGCGCCGCAGCCTCCCAGTACCCACTTCGGCCCACGTGCCGCCGCCGAATCCTTTCAACGTCTAACGGCTCCACCACCGGGCGACTGGCCCCGAACCGTTTGCGAGCGTAGCTGGCCAGCGCGGCGATCTCGCCATCGTCCAGCGATCCTGCGAATCCCGGCATCTCCCGGTTGTAGACACGGCCGCGGACCTCGATCTTCCCCTTGACTCCGTGCAGGATGATCAGGACCAGCCGCTCCGGCGGCCCGACGACCCATGGGCTACCGTCGAGCGGTGGCGCTTCGCCCATGCCCTGATCGTCGTATTGGTGGCAGGCTGAGCAATAGCTGTCGAACAGCCTCTGGCCGGGGCTAACCGGTTCGGCCGACCGCCCGGGCACGAAGGCGAATGGCAGGAATGCCGCAGCGACTGCGCCCCCAATCGATGCCTTCCGCCGGGTCAGCGTGGACGGACGGACGGCCAGCCCTTCTGCCTGATTCGGCCCATTCGCCACCGACGAGCACCGCATCCGGCCGGTCAGCCGGCCGTCTCGACGAAAGCCTTGAACTCCGACACGTCCCTTGTCTGTCCGGAGAATGTGGCTGCGATCGAACCGTCAGGGCGGATGATCGCATAGAAGGGAATGCTCGAAGACCGGAAGCGGTCAACCTGCAGTTCTTGGTGCCTCTCGCTGGCTTCGTCGAATCCGTCCGTGTAGAGTTCGACCAGCACGGTGTCTTCCAGCGCTCCCGCGATCTCGGCTCTCGTGAACATGTTCGCCTTCATCCACTTGCAGTTCGAGCACGCGTATCCCGTAAAGCTCACCAGCAGGCGCCGACCCGAGCCGCTAGCGAGCGCGAACGCCCCGTCGAAGTCGTCCTTGATCCACGCCAAGCCGCCGGCGTCCGACGCGATACCGGAACGGGTCTCGGGCACGTGCGCCTCGAGCTCGCCGAGGGACGCCCCCGACATTCCGGGGAACAGGCTGACGGCAAACGCCAGAAACACTGCGCCGACGGCGAAGCGCGACAGCCCGATGCCCTGCGCGGGCCCGTCGTCGCCAAATCGCACGACGCCCCACAGATAGAGCCCGCCTGCGGCGAAGAGAACGACCCACAGCGCTAGGAACCGCTCCCTTGGAAGCAGGGTCCAGCCGAGAACCTGGTCCACATTCGCGAGGTACTTCAAGCCAACGGCGACGATCACCAACCCTGCAGTCCGCTTGGTGACACTAAGCCAGGCGCCGCTCCGCGGCAGCCGTCCGACCAAGGCGGGAAACAGCCCCAACGCGAAGAACGGGGCAGAGAGTCCGGTCGCAAACAGCGCCATTCCGAGGATCAGGTAGGGTCCCCCGCCTGACGCAATCGAGCCGGCCAACAGGGACCCTACAAACGGCCCCGTGCATGCGAATGAGGCCAGGGTGAACACTAGGCTGAGCATCAGCGTGGGCAGTAGACCCGCTCCAGCGGAACGCTGGCTCGCTCCGGTAGTCCACGAACTGGGCATGGTGATCTCAAATGCCCCGAGCATGCTCAGAGCGAAGCCGAACAGAACGACGGCGATGAGCAGGTTTGCCCAAGGATTGGACCCGACCTGGCTGAGCCCGAAGGGCCCGAGTGCAGCGCTCAGGCCGGCGCCGATCGCCGTGAAGAGCAGAATCACGCCCAGACAGAATGTGCTGGCCTGCCGAACGATCGAACCCCACGGCCGATCTTCCGAACCAATGAACGAGCCCATATAGATCGGGATCATCGGAAACACGCAAGGCGTCAGGATCGCCACCAAGCCGAACCCGAGCGCCAACATGGCAAAGCCCAGCAACCCTTGGGACTCCGCCTCAAACGCAGCCACCGCGGCAACCTCCGTTGCCGGGGCGGGTGACCGGCTCTGGCGGGGCCGCCCGACCTCGTTGACCTGAACCGGGCCGTAGCCGGCCGGCAGTGCGGCCGCCATCGGCGTCGCCGCCGGGTCCAGCACGACTATCGCGGCCGCACTCTTGCGCTTGGGCGGAAGGCACTGGCGATCGTCGCAGGCGCCATAACGCACCAAGGCCTCAATCTCGGTCGGACCAGCCGGACCGTCAGCCAAGTCGAACTCAACCCAGAACTCGGCACTGTGCGTGTACCACTCGACCTCGGCTTGGAAGTTAGGGTCAAATACAACCTCGGGGGTCGGCTGATAGGCCCTCCAGCCCGCCAAGGCGTCTGACGGCTCCATCCCGATCGCCAGCGGTATCCCCTCTTGGGTTGTCGTCGAGTAGATGTGCCATCCGTCCTCGACGGTTGCGATCAGCCGGGCCGTCGCGGTCGAGCCGGGCGGAATCCTGTCCTGTCCGAACTCCAGTCTCCACTGCACGGGATCATAGATCTGCGCCGCAAGTCCGGCACAGACGACTTGAGCCAGCCCCAGAGCGACTGCGGACCGGACGCTAAGGAAGTGACGGGCAGGGAACTTCATTCTCTTTTTCGCGCCGGAACGCACGGGGCGGCAAGCTCGATGGACAAGGCCCTGACTAGCCGATGCCTGTCCTCAGTCTACTCCTGAGTCGAACTCCAAGAGCGCGCTCCGAAACCGCAGGAACTCAGCCAATACGCGCCTGTACTCCTCGATCCCGACTTCGCGGTCGCAGCAGACGAGCATCAGGAACCCGTCGCTCCGGAAGTTCCCGTCCCAAGCGCGCAGCCGGTCGTCACTCCACGCGAGATCGACCATGTCCAGCCGGTCGTCGGGAATTGCGTCCATGTGGGCGCGCAGGTTGACGTCCGTCTCGTCGGGAGGCCTCTTGTACGGCGCATCCTCAAATCTGGGGCGATTCAGTCTCATTGGAGGCTCGCAGACGCTGGCTCGGGTCGATGGCCAGCCAGAGCAGGGCGCTCAGCACATAGTACGCGGCGGAGACGAGCAGCGGAGGCTCCCAGCTTCCCGACCGCTCAACCATCAGGCCCGTGAGCCACGGCGCCAGCGCCCCGCTGACTTGGCCCAGCGAGTTCATCGTGCCCGACACCACACCAGAGGCCGATCCCCCGATGTCAAGGCAGGTGGCCCACGTAACGGCCAGAATCAGCTCCGCAGAACCAAAGCTCAAGCCAAGGAAGACGAGCGCGAGCACGTTGTCAGAGACAGTGGCCGCAAGGGCCAGGAACACGGCAGCTCCCACTAACCCGCCCATGGCGGGGAGGCGTCGGGCTGCCCGGACCCCGAGCAACGGTACGAGGCGGTCACTGATCCAGCCGCCCGCCAGGCTCGCGACTGCCCCCGACACCAGAACTGCGGCCGCCGTCGGACCGATCTCCGGAAGGTCCAAGCCCCTGGCCTGCTCCAGATATGTGGGTAGCCACTGGATGTAGAAGTAGAGGCCCCATGTGTAGCCCGAGTACATCCCGCATAGCGCCAGCACGCTGCGGTTCGTAAGCAGCGCCGCCCAAGGGGCCCTTCCCGCTCGGCCGCGCGCAATGCGCTGGCCGCGGATCCGAGCCAGCTCTTCCTGTCCGACCGACCGGTGGACATCAGGAGTGTCCCGGTACCATGCGCTCCAGACCGCAGCCCACACGATGCCCAGGACCGCAAACACCCAGTAGACGCCACGCCATCCCAACGGGGACATCAGCGCGATCACGATCCACGATGTCAGGGCAAACCCGACCCTGCTGCCGAACATGACGACCGACTGTGCCCGGCCGAGCTCGTCGCGGGGGAACCACCGCGCGATGGCCGAGGTGGCCCCCGGAAACGCGCCGGCCTCCCCGCAGCCGAACAGGAAGCGGATCGCGACCAGCGAACCAAAGCTCCAGGCCGCGCCTGTGAGAGCCGTGAACGCTGACCACCAGACCACGATGCGCGTCAGCATCAGGCGGGCGCCGAACCGGTCCGCCAGCCACCCACCCGGGATTTCGAAGATCACGTACCCGACCACGAAGGCAGAGCCCGCAAACCCGACCTGAGACAGAGAGAGACCTAGGTCGGCACCGACCGAACTCGCGGTCGTGCTGAAGCAGACGCGGTCCAGATACGTGATGAGCATCAGCACGAACAGCAGGACGAGGACACGATGCCTTGCTGCCATAGTCATTTCCGTCGCGATAGGACGAATTACGAGCTGGGCGTTCTCTGGCGCCCGCTGCGCAAGGTCTAGGCTTCGCCCGGCATGGGTCCCAAGAGGCCCTTGTCCAAGTAGCTGCTCTTGCGTGCGTAGCTCCTGGCTCTGGGATCGTGGGTCACCATGATGATTGTCTTTCCGTGGCGCTGGTTGAGAATCTTCAGGATCGAGAGCACGTCGTCGGCGGCCGCCGCGTCAAGCTCGCCCGTGGGCTCGTCCGCCAGGATGATCGAAGGGTCGGTGACCAAGGCGCGGGCGATCGCGACCCGCTGCTCTTGCCCGCCGGAGAGCTGCTGCGGCCGGTGGTCCAAGCGGTCCGCCAAGCCAACGATCTCAAGGGCCGTCCGGGCACGCTGCAGCCTGTCCTTGCGGCGCAGGCCGGTGAGCAGCAGCGGAAGCTCGACGTTCTCCAGCGCCGTCAGGACAGGTATCAGGTTGAACGTTTGGAACACATAGCCAATGTTCTCGCTGCGCCAGCGGGCCAGCTCGCGGTCCGTCAGCTCGCTCAGGTCCTGCCCGAGCACGCTCACCCGCCCATCGGTGGGCTTGTCGATTCCGGCGACCAAGTGCAGCAGTGTCGACTTGCCGGAACCGGAGGGCCCCATTAGGCAGAAGAATTCGCCGGCCTTGATGTCGAGGGAAATGTTGTCCAATGCCCGGACAGAGTACTCCGCACGCACATACTCCTTGAGGACGCCCCGGAGTTCTACCGCGAAACTGGCGTTCATGCCTCCCGCCTTTCCACGCTCTGGCCGTCCTGCAGTCCTTCAGGAGGATCCAGGATGACCTCCTCGCCGCCGCTCAGGCCGGTCTCGATCTCTGCCCCGGCAGACGTCCGACGGGCTACGCGAACTTCACGTCGCACAGCCTTGCCGTCGATCAGCAGGAAGATGCTGCCATCGTCGCGTATCGCCGAGGCAGGGATGGTCACTAAGGGCGTGGAACGCTCGGCACCAGCGGCCGAGCGCTGACCCTCCTCTGGCGCGAGGAAGGCGACGTTGGCGTTCATCTCCGGACGGATCAGTTCGTCCGGCTGCAGGATCTGCACCTTGACCTGCACGGTCGCCTTTTGGCGGTCGGCCTCAGGAGAGATCTCGACAACGCGGCCCTGATACTCGCGGTCCCGGTAGGCGTCCGTCGCAACGATCGCCGCCTGGCTCATGAACACGCGCGCGAAGTCGTCCTGACTGATGTCAAGCTCGACCTGGATGTCCTGCAGGTCGGCCATTGCCACCACGTATCCCTTGGCCCCGCGGTCTCCGACAAAGCCGGTCGTCACGAGTTCTCCGACCTCGACGTTTCGCTCCAGCACCGTCCCGGTCACGGGAGCGCGGATAACGGTCGCGTCCACGAGTGTCCGGTTGTAGGCGACGATCCCTTCGGTGCGCTTGACCTCTGCGGCCGCCGCTTCGATGTGCTCAATGCGAGGACCGATCTCAAGGAGCTCCAGCGTGCGAGCTAGCGATTCCACGCGCTCGGCAAGTGCGTCGCGCTCGTGCTGAGCCCTGTCGAAGTCTTCCCTTGAGGCGATTGCCAGCTTCCAGAGGCCGCTCGTCCGCTCCAGATCCAAGGTTGCCCTGTCCAGCTGAGCCTTAGCCTCCGAGAGATTCGCGTGCGCCCTGCGCACCTCTTCTGGCCTCGATCCTGCCTGCAGCTCCTTGAGCCGGGCCACCGAAGACTCCAGCGAGCCGATCGACTCGTGGAGGCGGGCTTGGTACTCGTCGTCCTCCAGACGCACGATTGGGTCGCCGGACTTGACCTTGTCGCCCTTTTCGACGCCCATCCACCTGACTCTGCCGACGACCTTTGATGCCACCTCGATCCGGTAGTGCGGCACGACATACCCAGCCGCCTGCAGCACAACGGCCCGACCGGCCGAGCCAGCCCGCGGTGCTGAGACTCGGAGGGTCTCCACTTCCACTGGCCCGCCGAGAAGGGCGGCAATGCGCCAACCGGCCAGCGCCGCCACCAGCGACACGCCGATGACGATCCAGAGAGTAGAGAGCTTCCCGCGCCGCCCGCGCCGCGCCGCAGAACGGTCGATCCTGAGCCCCTCGAGCTCGCGATCCAGTCTTGCTTCGTCAGGCATCTTGGTCCGCTATAGAGCTCCGAGCGAGCCCAGCACACTCTTGCGGGCAGCCAGCCAAGACGGGATGAAGCCGCCGACGACGCCCATGACGGCGGCGAAGACCATGCCCCCAACGACATACTGCGGGGTGAGCTGGAATTGGAAGGAGGTCTCCGCGAAGGTCGTGAAGTTGCCGATTCGGCCCTCAAACCCGTGCAGCGGCGCCACCATTAGGCATCCCAGCAGGCCTCCGACCACGGACAGAAGCAATGACTCAAGCATGAAGCTCGTCAGTATGCTTACCCTCGAGAATCCCAGCAGCCGCAGGATCCCCACCTCCCGGGCCCGATTCGCCACAGCGGCAAACATTGTGTTCATCGCCGCGAAGCAGCTGCCGACCGCCATAATCACGGCAATCAGCGCGCCGAGGCCCTGCACTGGACCTGCCGAGACCATTTGCTTGGCGTAGTACTCGCTCTCTCGCTCGGCCTCCAGCGTTAGGCGCTGGTCATCGGCGACAAGGCCCGTCAGAGCTTTGGCGGCGGCTTCGTCCTGAGCTCGGATCAGAATGCTGCTGCGCATGCTGCCCCGGCCGAGATCGGCGGCGGCCAAGTTCCCGTCGGCCCAGATCTCGCTGTTGAAGGCTCCCTGGTCTGTCTCGAAGACACCCACCACTTCCCAGTCGCCTCGGCCGAAATAGAGCATGTCGCCGACCGATGTCCCCGCACGCTTCGCGTTTACAGCCGTGCCCACCGTCACCTCACGCCTGCCCGTCTCGAACCAGCGCCCCTCGGTCAGCCGCACGCCCGGCCGCATCCGGGTACCGACCGGCGATAGGCCTCGCAGCGTAATGTTGGAGACCGATTCGGGATCCGCACGGAGGGGAAGGTTGACTACGGTGAGCACCTCGTGGGAGATGAGCGGCTCACCGCCGTCTGTGGCGATGCCGGGAGCGAACTTCAGCTGCTCAAAGTCCTCTCTGCTCACCACGCTCACCAGTTCCGCAGTGGACCCTTGGCGCATGACGATCAGGTTCAGCGGATCCCCGCCGACCTCAAGCGACGTCCGCAGCCCCTCAACCAAGGTCCCGATCCCGACCAGCACGGAGACGGTCAAGCCGACGCCCAAGGCAGTCATCAGCGTCGTGGTCCGCCGCACGACCAAGTTGCGAATGTTGTAGGAAACCGGAACCAGCATTTGCGCGCAGTCCCCTCAGCCTGCGTGTCTCAGGGCATCCACGATGTTCGTCCGGGAGGCGACCGTCGCCGGCACTGCGGAACTGCACAGGCCGACCGCCAACGCCGTCAATATGCAAACGGCTATGCCCCATGTGGGAAGGACGAGCGTGGGGATGAACGGTCCCATGACCTGAACGGCCAGCGCCCCAACGCCCGGCACCAACAGCGTTCCCAAGATGCCGCCCACGATCGAGATCAGCAATGCCTCGGCCAAGATCAGGCCTAGCACCGAGGCCGAGTCGAAGCCGAGCGTCTTGAGCACGCCGATCTCCCGGATGCGCTCTCGTACCGACATGGCCACCGTGTTGGCCGAGACCATGAGCATGGTGAACACGATCGCCGCCGCGATCGCGAGCAGGAATAGCTTCACGTTCCCAAGCTGGGTAATGAAGGAGAGCTGGAAGGCAGCCTCGGTTTCGGTCTTGGTCGGCTCCGGCGCGTTCCGGAACATCTCGTCGACCTCCATCGCCACACGCGAGGCATCATCCGCCGATCGCAGGCGAAGCGCAAACACGCCTGCGTGCGACCCGCCTCCCGGCTGGTCCCGCAGGCCCTCTTCCAGATACTTCTGGTGGAAGAAGGACTGGAAGTCGTCCGGCCCCTCGAAGATGGCCCGCACGGTCAGCTCCGGGGCGAACTGGTATATGTCGCCCACCAGAGTGATGCGCTGGCCGAGCTTCAGACCGGTCCGCTCTGCAACGCTGGAGCCGATGGCGATTGCCTGTCGGTCGCGCTGGAAGGCCTCCAACTGGTCGGCCGGAACCTTGAGCTCGGAGTAGATGTTGAAGATCTCTTCCTGATCAACCGCAAAGCGGGCGAACATGTTCTCCGGACGGCTGTCGATGTACGTGCCTCCGAACCAGTTCATGGGGACTACGTTCCGCACGCCGTCGATCGCCGCGATGCGAGAGCGGTAGTACATCGGCATCACTTGCCCAAGGGACACTTTGTGCCGGGTCACAAGCCGCTGGGCCGACTCCTCTGACACGTCGCGGGCGTACAGGGCCCCGTAGACTGCGACCAGCATTCCCACGAGGCAAACGGACAGCGATGTGCTGACGACTGTAAGGAAAGTTCTCCGCTTATTCCTGCGCAGGTTCTTCAGGACCAGCAGCAGGTGGCGTCCCATCGGTTTCCCCGCGGGCCGCCCCGAGGCTTGCGGCCCCTCCGGCTGGCGGGCCAGCCGCTTGACCTCATTCTACAGAACGCCTCAGCTTCGCCGATCGTGCCCGGGCCGCCGGGATCGTGCTCTAGCGCGCCGTGGCCCCGCCATCGATGACCATCGTCTGCCCTGTCACCCAAGAAGACTCGTCGCAGGCTAGGTACAGGGCCATCCCGCCGATGTCCCGGGTCTCCCCTAGACGCCGTATCGGCTGGCCGGCCGGAAACCCGTCGCCGCCCTCAAGGCTCTTCCAGAAGTACGAGCTGAAGTCCGTGCGCACCAGGCCCGGCGCAATGGCGTTGACCCGGATGCCGTGGCGGCCCCACTCGTCGGCCCACGTGCGGGTCATCATGATCAGCCCGGCCTTTGTGAAGCTGTAGAGCAGGCCTTCGCGCTGAGGCCGAAGCCCGGCAATGGACGCAACGTTGATGATCGAGCCTCCGCCCTTCTCGATCATCTTGGGCACCGTCAGGCGCAGGAAGCGGACGGCTGAGAGGACATTGATCTCGACCATCTTCATCAGGGCCGCATCTGTGACCCGCAGGGACGGGCCCTGCTCGATGTTGGTCGCGCCGTTGTTTACCATCACGTCGACAGTGCCAAAGAGCCGTTCGGTGGCGGCCACGGCGGCCTTGACCTGGTCCGCTCTGCCGATGTGGCACTGAACGGGGGCGATCCGGCCGTCCAAGGCCGAGAATTCCTCGGCGGTGCGTTGGAGATTCTCGATCTTTCTGCTGGCGATGACCACGTCCGCGCCGGCCTGCACGAATCTCCGCGCGATCTCCTTGCCGATGCCGCGGCCGCCACCGGTTACCAAGGCGACCTTGCCTTCCAGGCTGAAGCTCATGCACACTCCCCCGCGCGACAGCCCCAACCGTATCACGGGGCGCCGGACATTGGAGTTCCCCCCGGATCTTCGGCTACAATCGCTGCACTCTCCCGCGGCATGAGCCCGCAGCCTGTCACAACTCCCGTCCGACCAGCGCACCGCTTTGACCAGGATGCGCTCGGGGCTTATCTTTCCGAACACTTGGCCGGATTCCATCCCCCGTTCTCTGTCGTGCAGTTCGAAGGCGGGCAATCCAATCCAACGTTCCTGATGCAAGACACGGTCGGACGTTACGTGCTACGCAAGAAGCCGCCCGGCAAGCTGCTGCCGTCGGCACACGCCGTCGAGCGGGAGCACCGCGTAATGAGCGCCCTGCGAGGCACGGCAGTGCCCGTGTGCCGCATGCTGCTGCTCTGTGAAGACAGCGAGATCATCGGAACGCCCTTCATCGTGATGGAGTATGTCCCGGGCCGGGTCTACCACGACCCCACGCTGCCCGGAATGCCTCCCAGCGAGCGCGGCGCCATCTATCGGCAAGCCTGCGAGGTGCTGGCAGCGCTTCACTCGATCGAGCCAAGTGCTGTCGGGCTGGAGAGGTTCGGGTGGGCAGGAAACTACTACGCCCGCCAGATCAGCCGCTGGTCGCGCCAGTACCAGGCTTCGCGCACGGCGGAGCTTCCGGAGATGAACCTGCTGATGGAATGGCTTCCCAGGCACATCCCTGACCGCGAGGAGACGCGCATCGTTCACGGGGACTACCGGCTTGGGAACATGATCCTCCACCCTTCCGAGCCGCGCATCAGCGCCGTGCTTGACTGGGAGCTCTCCACGCTCGGCGATCCGGTTGCAGACCTGGCCTACAACCTCATGACTCACTACCTGCCCTCCCGGCGGCACCCGACGTTGGCCCGGAACGACCCGGCCAAGACCGGCATACCTGGGCTCCGCGCGCAACTGGAGTCCTACATCTCGGCCAGCGGCCGGGACCCGTCCGAGCACTGGAAGTTCTACCTCTCATTCTCGATGTTCCGGTCCGCAGCGATCGGTCAGGGCGTCTACAAGCGAGGGCTGGACGGCAACGCGAGCTCCGAAACAGCCCTCGAACTCGGCCGCGAGGTCGCATCCACGGCCAGCATCGCATGGGCCTTGGCGACTGGAGATCTTAATCCGTTCGGCTAGACTCGAAACTAGCCCGTGCGCTATTCCTACCGTCGGCCTGCGTTCTCATCCGGCTTCGGGATGATGCCCCCTACCCCAAGGTCGATCAAGAAGCTGCTCTGGGCGAACTTTCTGGTCTGGTTCGTCTTCGCCGCTGGGATCGCAGCGGGGCTGGGCCCCGCCGCTTACCTGTTCCGCTGGCTGAGCCTGACTCCGCATACGTTCCTGCGAGGCGCCCTGTGGCAGCCCGCCAGCTACATGTTCCTTCACGACCCTGGCGGCCTGTGGCACGTCGGCCTGAACTTGTTCGCGCTCTGGATGTTCGGGGGAACGCTCGCCCGCGACTGGGGCGACCGGAGATTCCTGACGTTCTATTTCACGTCCGGGATCGGTGCTGCGCTGGCCGACGTCGCCCTTCGCACTCTGACCGGATCTGGTGCCGTGGCGACAGTGGGGGCGTCCGGAGCCGTGCTGGCCGTTGTCACGGCGTTCGCCGTCACCTATCCGCGGACGCCGATTCTCATCTCCTTCATCCTGCCCGTGCCGGCCTGGGTCGTTGCCGTCGCGTACGCTGCAATCAACCTGCTGGGAGCAGTGCAGGATCTTGCCAGAGGGGGCAACCCGTCCGGCACTGCGTTCACGGTCCACCTAGCCGGCATGGCGCTGGGCTACTACTTGGTGCGCCGCCGCGGCGGCATTCCGGAGATCGGCGGCCTTCTGAAAGATCTCCAAGCGCGCCACCGGCAGTGGCAGCTCCGCCAAGCGCGCAAGAAGTTCGAGGTCTACATGCGCGACCGGGACCGGCGAAAGGGCCCGTGGACCCAATGATGCGAGCCCGTTCGCCTGCGGGCCGCCTGTCTCTGTTAAAATGAGGCTAGACCCGCATGCCTACCTTAGAACCGCTACCTGCTCTGTTCCTGGGACCTTTGGGAATGCAAGAGCTGCTGATCATCCTCATGATCGCCCTGCTGATCTTCGGCGGCAAGAAAATCCCGGAGCTGGCCAGCGGCCTGGGGCAGGGGATTCGGCAGTTCAAGTCCTCCCTGAAGGGCGATGACGTGGCGGAAGCCCCGGCCGGAACAGCGAAAGCCGGCAAGGACTCCTAGCGTCTGACTCGCCGGTGCCAAGCCGCCAAACCGTTGCTTCGTGCGACGGTGTGCGACAAGTCCCCCCTTCCCGCCGCGGCGCGGACGAGCGTGCCAATCACCCCATGAAGCGTCACAGGGCGTGGCCCTGCAGCGAACCTCCGAGGAGGCCTGTCGGCGCAGGCAGCGCGGGTCCGTGGAATGCGTGAGCCAGTCCATGTGGTCGGAGCGGGGCTCGCAGGCCCCGAGGCGGCCATGCAGCTCGCAAGCGCCGGTCTGGCCTGCGTGCTGCACGAAATGCGGCCCGCTGCCCGCACGCCCGCCCACCAGACGGACCTGATCGGCGAACTGGTCTGCAGCAATTCCCTGAAGACGGAAACGCCCGGCAGCGCCCCTTGGCTCCTCAAAGAGGAATTGCGCCGCATGGGCTCGGCCTGCATGCAGGCTGCAGCCAAGGCGCGCATCCCAGGCGGCACGGCGCTGACCGTCGACCGCGGGCAATTCGCCAACGCCGTTACAGACATGGTCGAGGCGGAGCCGCTGATCAACGTGCAACGCGGAGAGGTGACCGGCCTGCCCGACGACCCCATGCAGGTCTGGATCATTGCAACGGGCCCGTTGACGAGCGATTCGCTGGCTTCGTCGATCGCCAGCCAGACGGGCCACGACCGCTTGTTCTTCTACGACGCGATCAGCCCCATCGTGGACGCGGAGTCGGTCGACATGACCGTCGCCTACCGCGCCTCCCGCTATGGGAACTCGCTGGACGGCAGCGCCGACTACGTGAACTGCCCGCTCAGCCGCGAAGGGTACGAGCGATTCGTCGAAGCCCTGCTCGGCGCGTCGCAGCACCAATCGCACGACTTCGACAACCCGAACTACTTCGAGGGCTGCCTGCCCATCGAAGAGATCGCCAGGCGAGGGCCCCACACGCTGCGGTTCGGGCCGATGCGACCGGTCGGGCTGCGCGACCCCCGGACCGGCCAATCCGCGTACGCGGTCGTCCAACTCCGGCAAGAGGACGCAAGGTCGGGATCCTACAATCTGGTCGGATTCCAGAACCACCTCAAGTACGGCGAGCAGCGCCGCGTGCTGCGCATGATTCCGGGGCTGGAGCGCGCCGAGTTCCTGCGCTACGGGCAGATCCACCGCAACACCTACATCAATGCGCCGGCGCTCCTCCGCAGGACGTTGCAGTGGCGCCAGCGGCCCAACATTTTCTTCGCCGGACAGATCTCCGGCGTGGAAGGATACGTCGAATCGATCGCCACGGGCCTGATGGCGGGCCGCAACGCGGCACGCCTGGCCCTCGGCCTGGAACTGCTGACCTGGCCCGACGAGACTGCGCACGGCTCGCTATGCCGCTACATTTGCGGAGCGAGCCCACACAATTACCAGCCGGCCAACATCACCTTCGATCTGCTCCCGCGCCCGTCCCCGGAGCTCCTGCGCCGATTCCGCCGGAGAAAGCGGGAGCGCCGCATGCACCAATGCCAGCTTGGCCTAGCGGCACTGGAGAGGTTTCTCAATGCCCACCCGAGAGCCGCCTGATAAGGCCGTGCTCGCGGCCGCGGGCCGCTTTCTCGAGAGCCTGCGGGCCAGGAATGCATCTGCGAACACCATCGCAAGCTACGGGAGGGACATCAGGGCGTTCGCGAACCACATGGCGGCGTGCCGGCCGGACCACCAGAATGTGAGCGAGGTCACTCCTGATGCGGTCCGCAAGTTCATGACCGCCGAACACGCTCGTGGCTTGGCGAATTCAACGCTAGCCCGCAGGCTGGCCGCGTTACGCGCGTTCTTCGACTATCTGGTGCAGGACGAGGGACTTCCTAGCAACCCGGCGCGGCGAGTGGCCGCACCGAAGCTGTCCAGCAAGCTCCCTGCCGTCCTGCCGGCGGAGGATGCGAACCGGCTGGTAGACAGCGTCCGCGGGGCCGGCAAGCCCGGCAAGGCGGAAGACAGGATCAAGCGGGACCGGCTCATCTTCGAGCTGCTCTACGGGGCCGGCCTGCGCGTCAGCGAGCTGGCGGGCCTCAACCTTGAGGACATCGACCAGGCCGAGCGCTGGATCCGAGTGCGCGGCAAGGGCCGCAAGGTGCGCCAAGTACCCTACGGCCGGAAGGCGGCCGAGGCCTTGGATCGCTACCTCCACGTGCGCGCCAAGCTGAAATCTCCGGAAAGCGATACCGCCCTGCTGCTGCACCGCTGGGGCGGCCGGCTGCGCCGCCTCTCGACGCGCAGCATAGCGCTGGTCGTCAAGAGGTACTCCAAAGCGTTCAACGGCGATCCCAGCCTGCACCCGCACTCGCTGCGACACGCATTCGCGACCCACCTTCTCTCGGAAGGGGCCGACCTCAGGGCGATCCAGGAACTGCTGGGCCACGCCAGCCTGTCTACGACCCAGCGTTACACGCAGCTCTCCGTGCAGGACTTGGCGAGGGTCTACGACTCCGCCCACCCGAAGGCCTAGTGCCGCCGGTGCCAGGCCTCACGCGCTACATTGGAAACCGTCCGCGTTCAGATCGCGGCAAACGCGCAGCATGCCCAGACGTACGCTTCTGCTGAACCCGCCCTCGTACGACAACTTCGACGGCGGGGCCAGTTCCCGCTGGCCGGCCACGAGGGAGATCGAATCGTACTGGTACCCGGTCTGGCTCTGCTACCCGGCCGGAATGCTGCCGGAAAGCCAGGTCGTGGACGCCCCACCGCACAAGATCACGCCCAAGCAGGTGGCGGCAATGGCGGCCGATTTCGAGCTGCTCGTGCTGTTCACGTCGACGCCGGGCTTCGCCAACGACTGCGCTCTCGCCGAGACGATCAAGGCCGCGAACCCCGGCATTTCCATCTGCTTCGTCGGCCCTCACGTCGGGGCCCGCCCGCGGGCCAGCCTCGAGGCCTGCCCGGCGATCGACTTCGTGGTGCGCAAGGAGTTCGACTTCCAGGTGGTCGACTTCGCCAACGGCAAGCCCTACCGCGAGCTTCCCGGCGTCAGCTTCCGCGGCCCGGATGGTGTCGTCGTCCACAATCCAGACGGCCCGCCCATTAAGGACTTGGACTCGCTGCCCTGGGTCACGCCGGTGTACAAGCGCTGCCTGGACATATCCCGCTACAACGTGCCGTTCCTGCGGCACCCCTACGTCGCCTTCTACACCGAGCGCGGCTGTCCGGCCCTGTGCACCTTCTGCTTGTGGCCCCAGACCATCTCCGGTCACCGCTGGCGCACGCGCTCAGCCGACGACGTGGCGGCGGAGGTTCGCTGGACGATCGACAACTTCCCGGGGCTGCAGGAGATCTTCTTCGACGACGACACGTTCAACATTCGCAAGGACCGTGTGCTCGAGCTCTGCGAAAAGCTCAAGCCGCTAGGTTGCACATGGTCGTGCACCTCCCGCGTTCACGCGGACTATGAAACGCTCCGGGCCATGAGGGCCGCAGGCTGCAGGCTGCTGATCGTAGGCTATGAGTCGGGGGATCCGCAGATCCTCAAGAACATCAAGAAGGGCGCCACTGTCGAGCGCGCCCTGCAGTTCACCAAGGACGCGCACCGCGCCGGCCTGACGATTCACGGAGACTTCATCGTCGGACTGCCGGGAGAGTCGCGCGAGTCGATCCGCAGGTCACTGGAATTCGCCAAGAGGCTCGACACCGAGACAATCCAGGTCTCGGTCGCGCACCCTTACCCCGGCACGACGTTCTACGACGAGGCCGTTGCCCAAGGATGGCTGACGGGCGATCCCATGACGGACGGCGCCGGCCACCAGCTGCCGAACATCCGCTATCCTGACTTGGGCCAAAAGGAGATTCTGGAATGGGTCGAGCGGTTCTACGACGAGTATTACTTCCGCCCTAGGGTCGCTTGGCGCATCGCCCGCAAAGCCATCTTCGACAGGAAAGAGCGCCGCCGGCTCACAAAGGAGGCCCGCGAATACTTGGCGCTTCGCGCAAAGCGCCGCACCTTCGCGCGTGCCCCAAACTCGTAGCACGAGAGGGGCCACGGGCCAAGACTCACTGGATTTGTAAGGTTTTCCACAGGAATTGTGGAATGTTGGTGGAAAACTTGGAGCGGATCTGGCCGATCCTAACCGAGCTAAGAGCCGCTCCGGAACAGCCGCGCCGCGAAGTGGTAGATGAGGACGGTCGCCACCGCTAGGGCGGCCAGCGACACCGGGAGGCTGTCAAGAACGGGCACGGGTAGCTGTATGTCGGCAAACATAGTCCTAGGAATGGCAATGAGGATTCCCGCCACGGCCTCGCCCGCAATCAGGCCCGAGGCGATCAAGAGGCCGCCCTGTCCGCCTCGTGCGCTGCGTCGCCGGAGTGCTTCGGCCACGAGACCGCCGAGGAACACGGGCACCATCACGGCCAGCGGGAGGTAGATCCCGACGGCAACCGGCATCACGTGAGCGCGGAAGCGGCTGCCGCTGCGTTCCAAGTATCCGTCCAATACGACGATCCCCAACGCCACAAGCGCCCCTGAGACGACCATGCCCCAAGGGATCTGCGCGCTCGAAAACAGGCCTTCGACTATCGAAGCGAACAGCGTCGCCTGGGGGGCTAGGAGCGCATCCGGACCGTCCGTGCCGATGCCGTAGGCCCGGTGGAGCAGGGCGAGTACTGGTGCGATCGAGAATACGGGAGCCAAGATTCCCGCAAACTGGCCAAACTGCTGCAGGCGCGGCGTGGCTCCGACAATGTGGCCCGTCTTGAGGTCTTGGGAAGTGTCGCCGGCCGTCGCCGCGGCGCAGCAGACGATGCTGGCGACGCCCAGTGCGCCGAGCATTCCTGACGTGCCCGACATGCCGAGGATCAGCAGGATCCCGGAGGAGAACAGTAGCGCGCAGATGGTCATGCCCGAGATGGGATTGTTGGACGACCCGACCAGCCCGCAGATGTAGCTCGACACCGCCACGAAGAAGAAAGACGCCGCAAGCATCGCCGACCCTGCAGCCAGGGCCACCCAGGGCGACCCCGTCACGGAATTGTAGAGTACGAAAGTGCCGGCGGCAGCGACCAAGAACACCGTACCGGCGACCGAGTTCGGAAGGTCCCGGTCTGTGCGCCTGATCGTCTGCTTGCCGTGGTTCAAGCCCCTGCCAAGCCTGCGCATGGCCGTAGCGATACCACCGCGGATCTTCCAGATCGACGAGAGCCCACCGACGATCATGGCCCCGACGCCCATGTAGCGCACCTGTCCGCTCCAAACCTCCCACGCGGCGTCGATCGGCTCGGCGCCCGGCATGGCGTGCTGCCACAGGTAGACAGGAATGGCGAACAGCCAAGCGATTACGCCTCCGCCAAGGCAGGCAGCACTGATCTCAAGGCCGACGATCACGCCGACACCCACCAGGGCCAGCGATACATCGGTGCCCGCGTAGACAACGGTGCGTCCGACGGCCCAAGCGTACTCGGCCGTTCCCCGAAAGACCCCGATCAGGCCTACAAGGGCCTTAAACGCCAAACCGGACCCGAGCGACGCTACAACGGCGCGCATCGGGCCTCCGCCCACTTCGCCTGCCTGGAGGACCTTTGCGCACGCCACGCCCTCCGGGTATACGAGGCCCTTCTCCTCGACGATCAGGGAGCGCCGCAGCGGGATCATGAACAGTACGCCGAGCAGACCCCCTAGCAGGCCAATCAGAGAGACCTCCCAGAACGGGAATCCGTCCCACACGCCAGTGATCACCATCGCCGGCACGGTGAAGATGATTCCGGCCGCCACAGCCTCCCCTGCCGACGCGACCGTCTGGACGATGTTGTTCTCGTGAACTGTCCCGCGACGCAGGAGACCCCTCAGAATCCCCATCGAGACAATGGCAGCAGGTATGCTCCCCGAGACCGTCATGCCGGCGTAGAGGCCGAGATAAGTGTTGGCGGCCGTTAGAACCGTGCCAATGAGCAGTCCGATCAGAACGGCCCGGACTGTGAATTCGACCGGCGGGCGCGACTGCTCCATTCTCTGGGGTGGGCGGTCTGGCCAACATAGCACAAGCCGCTTGCTGCCTCGAGGGCAGGTGCAGGCAGGGGCTTTCAATGTTAAATGGATCGGGCGATGTCTGAGCGACGGTTGAGAG
>JAPPMC010000077.1 GCA_028819235.1 Bryobacterales bacterium | reverse complement strand
GGCAGGAAGGCCGAACCGTACAGCGCGGCGCCACCGACCGGGGGCGGGTTCATGGCGACGAAGCCCGGAAGGTCCTGATTCTCCGTCCCTAGGCCGTACACAGTCCACGATCCGATCGATGGCCGCACGAACGTGATGCTGCCAGTGTGGGCAAAGATGGACGCCTGCGGGTGGGCAGGGGAATCGGTGTGCATCGCATTGAGCAGGCACAGGTCATCAGCATGCTCCCGGAGGTGAGGAAAGACATCCGAGATAGGCAGACCGCTCTGGCCGCTTGGCTGGAAACCGTACACCGAGGGTAGGATCTTGCCTCCCTGCGTGCCGATCGAGAGCTTCATCTCGGAGTGCTTGCCGGCAAACTTGTCCAACTCCGGGTTGTAGTCGAAGGTGTCGTGCTGGGTCGGAGCGCCCTGCATGAAGAGGAAGATCACCCGCTTGGCCTTGGGCTCGAAGTGCGGCGGCTTGGGCAGCAGCGGATTGGTCGCCCCCTTGGCCGATAGCGACTCCATGGCCGCAATCCCGGCGAAGGCGGTGTAGCCAAAACCTGCGGCGGTCCTCCTCAGGAATGCCCGACGCCCAACGGATCCGAGTGTCATGCCAGATTCCTCCTCTTCGCTCTCCAGTTACTCAGTTGCGGTAGCGGAACTCGGCGCTGTTGAACAGCGCGTGGTAGACGCGGGCCCAAGCCTCGTGCTGCGGACTCGCCGAGACCGCCATGCCAGCGCTTCCGATCCCGCCATCGGCTCGCTCCGCTGCGAGCCAGTCCTTGAGCCGCTTGCGGGCCGAGCCGCGCGCCTCTTGGTCCGGTAATCGCCCGAAGCCTGCCCTTACAGCGGCGAACAGCAGGTCGTAGCGCAAGCCCCCCTCGCCGTTGTCGAAGGCCGCGCGAATGGCGGTGCGCGAGTCGCCCGCGCCGGCCGGCAGCGCTGCGATGGCGGCTTCCAGCTCATTGCCGTCGGGGTCGCGGCCGATAGCCTTGCCCAGCAAGCCGGAGAGCCATTCCTCCGCCTCGGAGCGGCCACTGGCGAGCGTCTCGGGAGACAGCAGCCAGCGTGTCGACGACTCCACGAGCCGCACAGTGAGGTCCTCCTCGCGGGTGCTGGGATCGCGGTTCAGAACTTGCCGGAAGGCGTGTCGCACACGCATAAGATCCGACCGCTCGCTGGCCAGCAGGCGCTCGGCGGCCGTCAGGGAGTGCGAGCGGACAAACTCGCCGTTCATCAGAAACAGCGCCTGCGCTGGCCCGGTCGTCACGTCGCGCGCACCCTTGGTCTCGCTGGGCTCGGGAAAGTCGAACGCCTCGAACATCGGCCGGGCCGCATTGCGGATCACCGGCACGAAGACGCTGCGGTACGTCTCGCTGACCTCCCACTGGGTTATCTGGGGATTGCCCGGGTTGATCAGCCTAAAGGGGTCGAAGCCAGCGACCGGAGATGCCTGAGTGTCACTCAGTTCGCCACTGATCAACAGGACAGCATCCCGCACGGCCTCGGCCTCCAGGCGGCGCATGTTGGCCCGCCATATGTGGTCGTTGTCCGGGTCCTGCGCAAAGTTCACCGCGTCGTTCGCCGTCGACAGCTGATACGTGCGGCTGAGCACGATCTCGCGGATCAGGGCCTTTATCGACCAGCCGCCCTCGACGAACCTCACGGCCAGATAGTCAAGCAGGGCTTGGTTGGTGGGCCGCTGGCCGCTGCTCCCGAAGTTGTCTACGGTCGCGACGAGACCCTTCCCGAGGAGGTGACGCCATACTCGGTTGGCCATGACGCGCGCCGTCAGCGGGTTGTCGGGCCGCACTAGCCACTCCGCCAGCTGCAGGCGTCCGCTCTCCTCCCGACCAACGGCTGGAAGGTCGGCATCGGTGGGGAACACCACCTGGACGAACCCGCGCGCCACCTCGTCGCCGAGCGTGTGCGGATCGCCCCCGATGTTGAGCCTGACGTTGGCAGCCTGGTCGGCATCGACCGCTCCCATCGCGAGGTTCTCAGGCATCGGAATCTTGGCGAGCTCGCGGACAGCCGCACGAACGGCGTTGCGGTCCCGCCGGTCTTCTGCTGCCCGCATCTCTGCCCAGAGGCGCTGGCGCTCGGAGAGATGGGCTTCGCCACCCGGCGAGGAGTACGCCGGCAACCCGTCAAGCCCGACCATGAGCTCGGGGAGGAAATAGGCTCCGTTGAAGCGGGGCCTACGGCGCAGGCCGTTGCGCAGCTCCGTGCTGCGGAAGATGCCGGCGAGTGCGTAATAATCGGCCGCGGGGATCGGGTCGAACTTGTGGTCGTGGCAGCGAGCGCACCCGACGCTGAGGGCCAGCACCGAGCGGGTGGTCACGTTGATCATCTCGTCAGCGATGTCCATTTCGAACTGCTTCGGGTCCGGCTCGTTCAGGTCGTGCGCCCCAAGCGCGAGGAAACCGGTCGCCACTTGGTGCTCGACACGCTGTTGGGCAGACTCGTAGGGCAGCAGGTCCCCGGCGACCTGCTCGCGAAGGAACCTGTCGTAGGGCTTGTCGCGGTTGAACGAATCGATGACGTAATCGCGGTACCGCCAGGCCATCGGGAACGGAAGGTTGCGGGTGCGCCCGATGGTGTCCGCGTATCGCACGACGTCCAGCCAGTGCCGACCCCAGCGGTCGCCGAACCGCCCGGATTCGAGCAACCGGTCGACGACTTTCTGGAATGCCCTGGGGCCTTCGTCACTCAGGAACGCCTGCAGTTCGTCGACCGTAGGCGGCAGGCCGGTGAGGTCGAAAGTAGCCCTCCTCAGCAGGTCCGTGCGCCTAGCGTCGCCCACAGGCCTCAGGCCTCGCGACTCCAAGCCAGCCAAGACGTGCTGGTCTATCGCTCCGCGCGGCCACGACAGGTCTTCGACGGGCGGCGGCTCCTCTTTGCGGGGTGTCTGGAACGCCCAGTATCCCCTGCCCCGCTCGACGTCGATCGAACTCGCCTGCGCTTTGACGGCGGACTCCCTCGGATCCGGAGCGCCCATCCTGATCCAAGCCTCAAAGTCCGCAACGACCGATTCGGGAAGCCTGCCTCCGGGCGGCATCTTGACGTCGCCTTCGTAGCGCAGGGCGGATAGGAGCAGACTCTCGTCCGGCTCGGCCGGCACTACGGCGTGACCGCGCTGCCCCCCTTGTCGGATCCCGTCACGCGTATCTAGGCTCAGGCCGCTCATGCGCGTCTTGGCCTCGGCCGAGTGGCACACGTAGCAGTTCGTCGCCAAGACCGGCCGGATGCGCTTTTCGAAGAATTCGAGGGCTTCAGCGCTTGGAGCCTCCGCTCCGCTCGCCGCAGTGGTGACCGCGAGGACTGCGGCGGACAATACCACGAAGCGATACTTCATACGGTCCCAATTCTAGCGAATCCTACCGCGGAAAGGGGTCCGAAGCCTCCAAGCTCACGCCCCCGCACCGCCCAAGCGCCGCGCGATGAGATTGTACAGCCAACCCATCACGTATCCGGCGAAGAACCCATCGAGCAGGCCATACAGCACTCCGACCCCGATGTCGACGGGCGTACCAGAGCCACTGATTCCCGGGTAGATTGAGGCCATGAAGGCGAAGAACTCGGCCCCGTAGGACGGGACAATGGCGTGGACAGTCCCGATGACGGCCATGGCGCAGCCCCACAACAGGGCGAGGGTCAGGGCCAAGGCCAGCCTCGACACCTGAACCGTCGGCGGGCTGGCTGAGTCCGGCATAGCCCGGCATCATCTCATGGGTCGCACTGGCCTCGCAGCTACTCCGGAGCAACGGTCACCGCCGTCGCCAAATAGGAGCGGATCGCGCTGACAACCTCCGGGTGGTCCTTGGCAACGTCCGTCTCCTCACCTGGATCGCTGCGTAGGTCAAAAAGCTCGATCGTCTCCTCTGGCCCCTCGCGGACGGCCTTCCAACGGTCCCACCGCACGGCCTCCGCGCGGCCGGGCGTTCCTCCCCAATACAGGATCCGGTCCCGACCCACAGCTCCGGTTCCCAGCAGTTCGGGGGCGATGCTCACGCCGTCCACGCCGGGAGGCGCGGGAAAGCCCACGATCTCGGCGACCGTGGGTAGGAAGTCCGCGAAGTACCACGGTAGGTCGCTAACCACCCCGGCATCCACGCGTCCCGGCCAGCGAGCGATGGCCGGGACGCGGATCCCACCGTCGTGGAGCGAGCGCTTGTAGCCCTGAAAGGGCCCGTTGGAGTCGAAGAAGAACGGGTCGTTGCCGCCCTCCGCATGGGGGCCGTTGTCGGAGCTGAATAAAACGAGAGTGCGGTCGTCCACCTCCAGCTCGTCGAGGACCGCGAAGATCTCGCCAATGCCGCGGTCCATCCGCGTGATCATCGCCGCTGTCCCCTTTTGCGGCCCTGGCCAGTCCCGGTCTTGGTACGGCGCAGCGTCTGGCACCTCCATGCCGATCCGCTCGCGGTGGTCACCAAGGTCCTCGCTGATCCCTGAGATTCCCGGGTCCCCGCCGCCGTCGGCGCCACCAGCCTCGTTGTTGGCGTGGGGGATGGTCAGGGCGAGGTAAAGGAAGAACGGCCCTCGGGCATTCGCCGTGAGCCACTGGATGGCATCCCGCAGCAGCAGGTCATGGGAGTAGTCGACGCGCTCCACCGCCACGCCGCTCATGCCCCCATAGCGCCCCGATCGGACGACGACGTTCCGGAGCGTCTCTCGCTCCGGGCCGCGCATCAGGAATTCCGGGTAGAAGTTGTGCGCATGGCCCTGGCTCAAGTAGCCGTAGAAGTGGTCGAAGCCCTGTCTCCACGGTGCACCAGGGGAATCTTCCATCCCAAGGCCCCACTTCCCAATCAGGGCAGTGGCGTAGCCCTTCGCCCTCAGGAGCTCCGCCACCGTCAGGTCCTCGTCCCGGAGTCCTGGATGGCCGTTCCTGCGCACGGTGGTGTGACCCGTGTGCTGCCCCGTCATCAGCACGCTGCGAGAAGGTGCGCAGACCGTGAATCCGGCGTAGGCATCAGTGAAGCGCATTCCCTCGGCGGCCATGCGGTCCAGGTGCGGAGTCTGAATCTGGCGTTGGCCGTACGAGCCGAGATCCCCCCAGCCGAGATCATCCGCAAGGATCCATACGATGTTCGGCGGACGCGCGTCCGCGTCGGGAGCGGTCGGCCCTGGGCCGCACGCCCAGGAGACGATCAAGGCTGCGGCCACCGAGCAGCACAGCCTGCCAGGCGAGGTCGTGCGGGCGGGCCGTGGATCCGAGAAGAGGACGCTCATGGTGGCGCATTATCGCAGGCAGCCGTGGCCGAGCGATGACAAGCAGGGGCTTTCAATGTTAAATGGATCGGGCGATGTCTGAGCGACGGTTGAGAGA
>JAPPMC010000247.1 GCA_028819235.1 Bryobacterales bacterium | reverse complement strand
CTCATCCCTCTCCCACCATGCTCAGCTCTGGCCTCTCAAAAAAGAATCGCCCTGCGCCGCCTGCCGAGCCCGACCCCCTCGGGCGGCCCCAGTGTACTGGTGCCCTCGCGTGATGTCAATCGTGTTTGATGGGCGGGCGACACGGTATTGACTTGACCGGTCGACCGCAGGTGCACGCCGCGCAGTTGGCAGGCAAGCGAGCGCGTATGGTCGGCCAGACCGCTCTCAGAACGGTCGGACTGGTCCGGCCCCACGCTTAGCTGGGATCAACTGGATGTCCAGTCCTGTTGGCAGAACAGGTTTTCTTGCATGCGCGTGCATCACTGGAAGAAGGGCGAGAGCCCGATGCCAAGCAGCGCCGATCGCGCCGCCCTCCGCGACTAGAATTGCGCGCGAGTTTCGCCACCATCTGAAACCAGCGTCTTGGCTCTTGGTGACGAACTATCGCTGCTGCGGAGAGCCTACCTGAGGCTACGCGTGGCAAGTCCACTCCGGGAACTGTCCCTACCGGCTGTTCACCCGCTCGGTTGATGGCAAGGCCCGTACGATTCGCAATCCCGAGTCGGAACTGCCGCGAGCCCGCGCTCAAGCCGCCGACTGCCAGCATTTGGGACGGTTCGTCACCACTAGCTCGGCATCTGGGATCACCGTTCCTGTGCCGCCGTCAGTCGTGCTCGTGATTGCCCCGGACGAGGTCTGCGCTTGGACGGGATCGATCCCGCGACCGGCAAAACGGCGATCGCGAGGGTTGCCAATCAGGGATCGATGGCCAACCGGAGTCGGAGTGAAGGGCCGAACATCTAATGGACATCCCCGAGAATCAAGGCCCTCCACTGGGCCGCGGAGATCGCTACAGGCCGTGAAGGCGCCGCCGGTGCGCGCTTGGCGAAGCGGCCCGAAACCCCTGTGAATCGGATGTAGGATACATGGTGAGCCGTCAATTGGCTGGTTCCGCTAGCCGGACCCGCGCACATGCCGAAGGCTAGGGGCAGATGCATACGGAACGTTTATTGGGGCCTGCCAACACTGGCGATCTGCTTCGGCATCAACTCACTGGGCCAGCTTCCGGCGACTTGCGAGCCGCCTCCAGGTGCGCGCGAGGCCATGCGCCAAGACATCTCGGCAGACCTGCTCAACGCCCTTGGAGCCTATTTCGCCCAGCAGGGAGAGCCAGCTTGCGCGGTAGCGGCATTTCGGTACGCACTGCGCCTTGACCCGGCGTCTGACGAGACGCAGTTCAACCTAGGGCTGGCACTGATACAGAGCGGGGACCCTCGCGCCGCGACGAACCACCTTCAAGAGCTCACCAGGCGATCGCCCGGCTTGTTCGAAGGCAGGATGGCCTATGGCACAGCCCTCGCGGAGCTGGGCCAGTTCGCGGCCGCTGCGGACGAGTTCGAGTCGGCCCAAAGGCTAGATCCGCAGTCGGTCGATGCCGCGGCCGCACTCGCAGATGCGTTGCGGGCTGCAGGGAGGCCGGAGGCCGCGATCCCTCACCTGCGCAAGGTGGCCGAGTTCCGACCGTACGACTTGGACCTACAACTGAATCTAGGGGTCGCCTACGCCGAGGCAGGGCTCCTCGACCGCGCCACCGAGGTGCTCGAAGGCGCGACCAGAATGCACTCAAGGGCCGCCGTTGCCCACTTCAACCTCGGCACCTTCTATGCGCGTCAGCAACGCTACGAAGCCGCCGAGCGGTCGCTGCTCGCGGCACTTGAGATCGAACCGGGCAACGAGCAGGCCCGGTTGGCGCTCGCAAAGGTGCTGGTCCGTTTGCACAGGTACGAAGAGGCACTGGACAACGCCACGCAATACCTTGCGAACCGTCCGCGGCCCTTCGAGGAATTCGATGCCCGCCACGTCGAAGGCGTGGCCCTACGACAGCTGGGTCGGCTGCAAGAAGCGGAGCGGGCGCTGACAAGAGCCAATGAACTCAATCCCGACCACGCCGACGTGCGCTACAACCTCGGCTTCGTGTTGATGCGGCGCGATGAACTGGAGCAGGCCCGCCTACACCTAGAAAGGGCGAAGGAACTGAACCCGGACAACTCAGACATCCGGTTTCAACTTGCCAACGCCTTGCGGCGGTTACGGGAGAACGAGGCGGCAAGACTCGAATTCGAGGAGTTCGAGCGGCAGAAGCAGTCCGGCCAGCAACAGAACGAAGCGTCGATGATTGCAAACCAGGCGAATGAGCGGCTCCAGATGGGCGATGCGCGGGGCGCAGCCGAGTTCTACCAGGAGGCGCTCGACTTGGGCGGCGCGACGGCGGAAGTCTACTACAACCTTTCACTTGCCTTGGGCCAGATCGGTCGCAGGGAAGAGAAGCGAACCGCGTTGGAGCAGGCGATCGCGCTCAAGCCGGACATGTACCAGGCACACAACGACTTGGGCCTGGAGTATCTGGGAACCGGACGCATCCCGGAGGCCCGGATCGCATTCGCCAAGGCATTGGACCTGAATCCCGACTTCGCCGAGGCGGCCAACAATCTCGGCTTTCTGGTAGCCCAGCAGGGTCATCTGGACGAGGCAGTAGAGCTCTTCAGGAGGGCGATCACCCTCAAGGAGGACTATGCGAGGGCATACCTCAACTTGGGCCTTGTAATGGCCGACCAAGGCAAGCTCGCTGATGCCGAAGGCACGATCAGGACGGCCTTGGCATTGGCCCCAGAGGATACGCGGATCCGGACATCGCTCGGGATGGCGCTAGCGCGCTTGGGGCGCTCCGCCGAGGCGATCGAAGCCTTCCGGGAGGTCGTCTCGAGCAACCCCGACTCCGCCGAGGCTCACATGAACTTGGGCATTGCGCTGGCCGACCAGTACGATCTCGAGGCGGCATTGGCGGCCTTCGCAATTGCAGTGGATTTGGCTCCGACGTCTCCGTCGGCACGTTACAACAAGGGTCGAGTGCTCTACGACCTTGGTCGACACGACGAGGCTCGCAGAGACCTTGAACTCGCTGGTGATGTACCCGAGGCCATGTACCTGCTGGCGTTGATCGAGAAACAGCGCGGAAGCCAAGAGCGGTCTCGCGAGTTGCTGATCCGCTTGGTGGAGGCCGATCCCCGCGACGCTGACGCGCTTTACCAGCTAGGCCTCAACTACTCTCGATCCGGAGACCCCGCCATTGCGGCAGGGTACTGGGAGCGAGCGGTTGCGGTTGACGAGAACCACGGACAAGCTCTCTACAACTTGGCTCGAGTCTTGCGGAATGTGGATCCGGAAGAGGCCCAGAAATACGACGCAAGATTCCGGCGGCACCGGGAGGAGCGACGCATCACCGACCAGGTTGAGACGCTCGGGAACTTCGCGTTGGCATCCGCCAACGCACGGGACTGGCCACAGGCTATTGAGCAACTTCGGGAGGCGATCGAGCTCTGTGGTGAGTGCCCGAGCCGAGCCGTGCTTCACAAGAACCTTGGCCTCATCCATGCGCGCTCGGGGGATTTGGAACGGGCTGAATCCGCGCTACGGGCGGCGTCCGAGATGCTCCCCGACGATGCTGATATCGAGAAGTCCCTAGAGTTGATCAGCGGCTATCGGCAGCACTGAGCCTCGGCGTGCGGCGGGCAGGCCCGTCCCGGCGAGGCGGACCTTCACTCAGCCCCGGACCCTCGGGCCAATTGACTGAGCCCGTCCGGCTCGGAAGATGATCCTGAACTTCTCGCGGCGATAGCGGAGAGTGCATCTCCCATGTCGACTGTCGGTCCGATCTTGGGCTGGGTGATGCGACGTTCGCCACGGTCACCCTGCGTTGTGCATCTGCCATCGAGACCACGCCCAAGGCTGTGCACTCTGGGACGATCTCGGTAACGGACGAGCCCGCTGGCAGTGTGGGCGGCAGAGCGTTCGTTGCGGGCTTCTCCGCTCTTTGGTAGGCTCGGGGCGCCCACCGGGCATTACCTATCCGTGTATCTGAATTGCCCAGTTCGCCGATTGGCTGGGGTGTTGGCTGCGGCAATTGGCCCGCTCTGCGTGACTGGCGCGGAACCGCACCGTGAACTGGTGAACGCCTATTGCCTCGCATGTCATAGTGAGTCGCTGCGAACGGGGGGGCTAGCGCTGGACGAGCTTGCGGCTAGGCCCGTAGATGAGGACCGCGGGGCTTGGGAAACGGTCGTCCGCAAGCTGCGCGGTCGCCACATGCCGCCCGTCGGCCTTCCGCGACCCGACGAGTCCACTTACGGCTCCGTTGTGGCTTGGCTTGAGGAGCGCCTAGACGCTGCCGCGGCGCGGAACCCGGATCCGGGCCGAACCGAGACTTTTCGGCGCCTAACCCGCACCGAGTACCGAAACGCGATCCGAGACCTGCTGGCGTTGGATGTGGACCTATCGACGGTGCTGCCGCGCGATGAGTCCAGCTCGGGGTTCGACAACATCACTGTAGGTGACCTCTCGCCTGCGTTGCTGGAGGCCTACGTGGCCGCAGCCGACAGCATCTCCCGCCTGGCACTAGGACGCCCCGTGCCGACACCTGTGGTCCGGACAGTCAAAATGAGACCGGACCTGACCCAAGAGTGGCCAGTGGAGGGATTGCCGCTCGGGACACGCGGTGGAACGCTGGTCAAACACACTTTCCCCGTGGACGGGCAGTACGAGATCATCGTGCGTCTCGCTCGCGACCGCGACGAGCAGATCGAGGGACTCCGCGCGCGGCACCAGCTCGACCTGCTCTTGGACGGCGAGCGGATCCGACTGTTCGATGTCGTGCCGCCGAGACGCGTCGGCGACCACGACGACGTCGACCACCACCTGCGCGCGCGCCTCCCGGTCCGGGCCGGTACACGGGAGATTGCGGCCACGTTCGTTAAGCAGCCTTGGAGTGTGCTCGAGACGGACCGGCTGCCGTACCAGGCGCACTTCAACGTATATCGGCATCCCCGCGTTCAGCCCGCCGTCTACGAGGTCACGATCATGGGGCCGTACGGGTCCACCGGGCCCGGAAACACCGCGAGCCGCGAGCGCATCCTGACTTGCGGCCCCGAGTCGGACGATGGGCCGGAGGGCTGCGCCAAAGAGATCTTGGCGAATGTGATGCGCCTAGCGTTCCGGCGGGACGTCTCCGCTTCCGACCTTGAGGGGCCACTGGAGTTCTTCCGGGACGGCCTTGCTGAGGAGGGGTTTGAGGCGGGCATCGAGATGGCGCTGTCATCGATACTGATAAGCCCCGACTTCCTCTTCCGGATCGAGCGCGATCCGCCCGGGCTCGCTCCGGGTACTCCCTACCGGCTCAGCGATGGCGAGATTGCCTCACGCCTGTCGTTCTTTCTCTGGAGCAGCATCCCGGACAAGGAGTTGCTGGGCGCCGCGAGACTCGGCCAGCTGCGGAACCCTGAGCACTTGGAGCGGCAGGTTCGCAGGATGCTGGCCGACAGGCGCTCATCGACCGTCCTGACCAATTTCGCCGCGCAGTGGCTGCACCTGCGCAACTTGGATGCGGCCGAACGTGACATGCGGCTCTTCCCCAGCTTTGACGACAACCTCCGCCAAGCGATGCGGCGCGAGACCGAGCTCTTCCTCGAGAGCGTCATCCGCGAGGACCGCAGCGTTCTCGACCTGCTCTCGGCGGACTATACATTCCTGAACGAGCGGCTCGCGAGGCATTACTCGATCCCGCATGTCTACGGCAGTTGGTTTCGCAGGGTCGACCTGGGCCAAGCCAGCCGCCGCGGGGGCTTGCTCCGCCACGCGAGCATCCTGACCGTCACGTCCTACAGCACCAGGACGTCACCCGTGATCCGCGGCCACTGGATTCTCGAGAACCTGCTCGGCGTTCCCCCTCCGCCTCCGCCGTCCGAAGTGCCGGCGCTGGAGGACCAGCCCATCGCGTCCGGATTGTCTGTCCGAGAGAGGCTCGAGCGCCACCGGGCGGACCCGGCCTGCGCGAGCTGCCACGCGCTGATGGACCCCGTGGGCTTTGCACTGGATAACTACGATGCGGTTGGGCGCTGGCGGACTCATGAGGGCGGTGTCCCCGTGGATATAGCGGGAAACTTTCCGGGCGGACCTTCATTTGAAGGCGTCGAGGGGCTCGAAACGGCAATCCTAGAGCGATCCGAGCTCTTCGTTGGGGCCCTAGCCGAGAAGCTCCTGACGTATGCTCTAGGGAGGGTTGTCGGGCCGCTGGACGGTCCTGCTGTCCGGAGGATCGTGCGCGAGGCACGTGATGACGGGTTCAGCTTTTCATCGCTCGTGCTCGGGGTGGTGAAGAGCGACCCATTTCAGATGAGGAGAACGCGATGATCGTCACCAAGAAGGCGCTACCCAGGCGCACCGTGCTGCGCGGGATCGGCACGTCGGTGGCCCTTCCGCTGCTGGATGCGATGGTCCCGGCCATGACGGCCCGTGCGGCGACGCCTGCCAGTCCCGTTCGCCGGTTGGGATACATATACGTCCCGATGGGGTCTGATGTCAACCGTTGGACTCCGCCCCGTGAGGACACGCTCGCGGACCTTTCGCCGATTCTGCGCCCGATCGAGCCCCACAAGGACCATGTGACGGTGCTGAGCAACATGGAGCTGCGGAACGCCTATCCCGGCACGCACGCGACTTCGAACTCCGCGTACCTGAGCTGTGCGAAGGCGAAGCTGACAGAGAGCACGGATTACTACCTGGGCACGACCGTGGATCAGATCGCTGCCAAGGAGATCGGCCAAGACACGCCCATCCCGTCGCTTGAGCTCGGCATGGACATGCTCGACGTCGTCGGCCAGTGCGACGACGGTTTTGCATGCGTGTACCAGAACAACCTGTCGTGGTCGTCCCCCACCACACCGCTGCCCTACGAGGCTCACCCGCGCAACGTCTTCAACAGGCTATTCGGAGAGGGCACTCCGGAGCAGCGGGCTCGCGCGCTTCGCAAGAAGGCCAGCATGCTGGATCGCCTCCGGGGGGACATAGCCCGTCTCCGGCGGGAGCTTGGCACCGGTGACTTGGCGAAGGTGGAGCAGTATCTCGACAGCGTGCGGGAGGTTGAGCGCCGCATCCAAATTGCAGAGGACGGGATAGAGGACGCGCCTCAGCCCGACATCGACCGTCCTGCTGGAGTTCCGGCGAAGTACGCCGATCATGTGCGCCTGATGTTCGACCTGCAGGTGCTGGCCATGCAGGCAGACCTTACGCGCATCATCACTTTCCAGCTAGCGCGGGAGGGGAGCACGCGCAGCTACCCGGAGGTCGGCGTCACCGAGCCGCACCACCCTCTCACCCACCACGGGAACAATCCGGAGCTGGTGGCCAAGGTGGCCAAGATCAACGAGTACCACGTCTCGCTGTTCGCCTACCTGTTGGACCGCCTCAAGTCAACCGCGGACGGAGACGGTTCGCTGCTCGACCACTGTATGTACCTGTACGGCAGCGGAATGGGCGACCCCAACAAGCATGACCACGTCAACCTTCCGATCATGGTTGCCGGCGGCGGGGCGGGCCGCCTCAAGGGTGGCCGGCACATCCGCTACGAGCGCGGTACACCGCTGGCCAATCTGCACCTGACGCTGCTGGAGAAAGTCGGAGTGCGCATGGAGTCCTTTGCGGACAGCCACGGCAAGGTGGAGGAGCTGCTGTCCATATGACGGCGACCAAGCTCGCGACGGGCTTGGCCAACAGCCCTTGGCGCATGGCCCGCGCCGTCGCCCTGTTGATAGCAGGCTGTATCGTCGCCGGAGCGGATACTGCGCTGCCGGACGCGGCACAAGCGGGCAGCGGCGAGCGTGTACGGACGCTGCTGGCGGAAGGCCGAGACGCAAGCGCTCGTCAACCGGACGGCACGACAGCCCTGCACTGGGCGGCCCGGAACGTTGACCCCGAGATTGCGGAGGAGCTTCTCGAGGCTGGGGCGGATGCCAACGCGAGAAACCGGTACGGAGTTACCCCGCTAAGCTTGGCCTGCACCAATGGCAGCGCCGAACTCGTGGAGCTGCTGCTCGCATCTGGCGCCGATCCAAACGCGGCACTGCCCGGCGGCGAGACCCCGCTCATGACGGCTGCCCGAACAGGGCGGCTGGGCCCAGTGCGGGCGCTGCTCGTGGCCGGTGCCGAGCCGCACACCACGGTCCGCGGCATGGGTCGCCAAGAAGGAGCCGGCGCGAACTACTATCTGGCGCGCCTGCGAGATCCGACTATCCACGACTTCCAGCCTGCGTCCGACCAGACAGCCTTGGTGTGGGCGGCGGCGGAAGGCCATGCCGAGGTCATCTCGGAACTGATCGAGTTTGGGGCCAAGTACCGGTTCGCGCTGCGGTCCGGGTTCACGCCGCTGCTGCTGGCAGTTCGTGGTGGCCATATCGAGGCGGTCACTGTCCTGCTCGACGCTGGGGCGGACGTAAACGAGCGCATCGTTCCGGAGGTCGATTGGCGCCACCCGGGTTATGACGCAAAGCTGCGGCCTGATGGTACGCCACTGCACGTGGCAGTCGAGAACGGACACTTCGAACTGGCGGCGTATCTCCTTGAGCGGGGGGCAGACCCGAAGGCCGCAGACTCGGGGGGCTACACGGCGCTCCATGCTGTGGCAGCCGCGCGACGAGTGCCTCTGGGAGACGCGGATCCCGTGCCCGAGCCGACCGGGAACATGTCAAGCTTGGAAATTGTCCGGGTTCTTGTGGCCGCAGGCGCTGATCCGAACGCGCGGCTGACGGGAACCGGCATTGTCAACCGAGGCGCCGTCGTGCTCGGTCCGACTGCCCTTCTCGGGGCCGTCCAAACTGGCGACGTAGAGCTTGCGAAGACCCTGGTGGAGGTCGGAGCGGACCCACTCGCGAAGGACAACCTGGGCCGGACAGCAGTGATGCTGGCCGGGTCCAGGACTGGTGAGGCGCAAGAGGTTAACCGGCTGATCGATCTGCTGCTCGGCTGGGGGGTTGACATCGACGCCGTCGACAGGAATGGGGAGACCGCAATGCATGCCGCCGCGTACCGGGATCGCCCCGAGATGATCGAGCTGCTCGCGAAGCGGGGTGCCAGCGTGGATGTCTGGAACCGCCCGAATCGGCACGGGTCGACTCCGTTGCTGATTGCTGCGGGATATCGAGGCACTGCCAGTTTCCGCCCCCAGCCACGCGCGGAGGCCGCGATTCGCGCGGTCATGGCAGATAAGGGCATCGACCCGCCCGCTGTGGCTGCACCGACGGCTGAGCCGGCTCGAGCCGGGTATTGAGGCACGTCCGTCAACGAGGATTCCCAGTCGTATTGGCCCGCCCGGACCTTGGGGCTTCGTATCCGGGCCGAGCAATGGGGATGCCTGCTCCCTTGGCCTGCGCCGAACAGGGCTCGCTGTAGGCGGTCCGGCCGCCGTTCCTTCGCATCTTCGCCAGAATTGGGATCGGGGCTGGGATGATGCGACGCGGCCAAAGCGGTCAACGGCTGGCCGCCAACTTTGAACGCGCCAAACCAACGTGCACGCCGAGCGTCAGCGCGTCGTAGTGGTTGAAGAAGGTCTCGAAGCGGAAGCGCTGCCGCACTCCGTTGTCGTCCGCAAGCACTAGTTCCGACTCCCCGAGGCGTCCGCCCCAGCAATCTTGCTTGCAATAGGCCGCGATCTGCTTGAACAGTTCGTCCTCCTGTACGCCCATGAAGTGCCGTGCGAAGGTCGGCGACCGAACGAAATGTTCCCGGCGGGTTGCTAGCTCAGGGTTGTCGTCCGCCGGCTCTACGCTTGGATACCGCGTGATCAAGCCGACGATTGGACGTCCCCGGGACGCGGACTCCATCAGCCGATAGAAAGTAGAAGTGATCGAGTTGCCGAACAATCTGTGCAACTCCAGAACGGTGCCGATGGACGGCTCTCGCGAGCGCGCTTCGTCAACGAAGCGATCGCCCAAGAAGAGTAGTCTGCCGGCTGCGAAATTGGCCTCGCTCTCGATCCGCCTACGACACTCCGGCGAAAGGGTCTGCCGGTTGTCACCGAAGGCAGCATTGCCGTGCCATGGGATCAGGGTATGCCCGATCTCATGTGCCTCGCTCCAGCGATGCTTCTTGTCTGGCAGTCCTGGATCAAGGAAGATGCTTCGCCACTTCGACAGGTATAAGGCGCTGAGATCGAACCTGCGAATCGCCTCGATGAGCAAGAGCTGACGCCTGTAGACGTGCATTGTGGAGACCATGATCTTGGAAACGGCATCCATCGAGAACTCCTTGTCCTCGGTCGGATAGAAGCGGAGCTCGAGCCCGAGCAGCCGCCGCACCGCAGCTAGGTTCAACGGCGGCTCGGGGTTGCCGAGCTTACGCAGAACAAGATCCACTCGCTCGGCGATGTCCGTGCCAGGCTTCCAAGCAATAAAGTGGTTGCGGATCACAGCTAATCCTACGATACGGCACTTCAAGGGAGTACGGGAAGACTAACTGTCTAAGCAGATTGCAAAACCCGGAGGAACCTCAACGCTGAATCCGGAGCGTCGCTTCGCTCCGATCACCCCAACAAGTGTTCTTTTTGGATCGGAATCGGCATTCACTTTGATGAGAATCCGCAGCCACGAAGAGAATTCTCGAAATCTTGAGGCTGCGCAAAGACCAAGGTCTGTCGCAGCGCAGGGTGGCCCGTGCGAGTGGTTGCTCGCTGAACACGGTGAAGAAGGTGTTGCAAGGTGCGGCGCAGGCCGGCCTGAAGTGGCCCTTGGAGCAGGAGTTGAGTGAATGAGGCACTGCTGTGCGGGTGTTCGAGGCGTAAGCACTCAGTCCGGGGGGCAGAGCAGACAGTCTACGGAGCTTGGGGTATGGCAGAGCCGTTGAGGCAGGGGGTCTCTGGGCTAGACGAGTAACAGCACCTAGGCGGGTCCGTAGTCGCGTTGTGCTTCTGCCAATGATGTGTTCCCGGTCTTGGCGGGCCCACTGCAGAGGGGAGGCGAACGCAGTTCCCGCTTGCGCTCGGCACTCATCCCCCACGGCGGCCACGGGCGCAGGTCCGTCGGTGGCTGGCCGCGGTTGCGCGCAGATGCCTCCAGCCAGTCGTGCCCGCACCAGTGGGCGTTCCGCCTAGCCAAGCGCACCGTCTCGAGCACGCCCAGCAACAGCCTTGGCATCTTGGCGCCATTCGGTCCCCCATGGAAGGCAATCGCTCCTGCCCGCGTGTACTGCCAGCCCAAGGGCCTTCAATGCCGTCCAGTGCACACCACGGCGACTACCGGCGCCTGACACCCGCGGGCACGTTGGTGAAGCGCTACCTGTGCCCGCGCGCGGGGCGAACGATCAACCTGCTTCCGGTGCACCCCTTCCACCCCTGCTACTCTCATTCGCTTTGCGACCTTGAGCGCAGCCCCTGCGGAAGTCCGCGTCCCGTACGGCACCGGCAACTGGGGTCACCCGGCGGCGGCAATGGTCCGCGTCTCCCCCGAGCACCACGATGTGGCCGGAACCGGGTGTGACACAGCGGGTGTGGATCGAGAGGTTGTTACTTGAACCGGACGAGGGGGTCGGTCCCGATGCGCGGATCAGATCTCAGTCGATCCTGCGTGATTCTCATATATGTTGGTCTCTTCGCGTTAGTCTGCTTGCCATCCCTAGAAATATATGTTATATTTAAAGTGTAATGCCGAAGAATAGTGAAGAAGATCTGCTTCCAACAGTCTGGAAGCCGTGGATGGGCGATGAGCTGGTTGCATCGCGAGTGCCCGTAACGACACCCACACGGTACGTTTCGTTCCGAGCAGCCCTGAATCTCCGGCTGGCTGGGGAGCACACAGGCGACTGGCACAAGACCGTCTTCTTCTACACTGCGGCCGACAACCCCTACACTCTGAAGCTTGCCGGACCGGGCGGATTGTGTGATTCGACTCCAAGCCTCGGAAGCAAGGGCGTGCGGGACATGGCAGAGTACCTAGTAGTCATGGATGTCATTCCTGAAGGCACGGGTCCGGTTTGGGTAGCAAACCACTACCGCGCAATTACAGATCTTGTTCTCGGGGATGTGACCGACCTGCGGTGTACTTTCATCCCAAGGGTTGCACCGGTCTACACCATCAACCAGTGGTTGGACACAGAGGAGCAGATCGAGCATCTGGTTCAGGAGTACTTAGTGCCACTGACCAGCCAGCTTCCGCCTGAGGAAAGAGAGGTTCACGAGCAATGGCTTCCAACCGTAGTGTGGCCCTGAATCGTTCAGAGCGTCTCCACGAGCGAGTAATGCGCGCCGTCCTCGGACGAATGCAGGATACACCGTATGTCCTCAAAGGGGGCACTGCCTTAGCATTTGCCCACGACTTGGACCGTCATTCGACGGATCTGGACTTTGACGCAGCTGAACCGATCTACATCAAGCGTCAAGTTCGCGAGGGCCTGGCTGATGCCGGAGTTCGAATGTCAGCGTGGATTGTCGCCAAGGATTCGTGGCAGGGTCAGCGATTCAAAGTCCACTACATGGAACCACGAGGGACAGAGGACTACCTCTTGAAGGTTGATGTGAGTTTTCGAGTCGCTCCCGACAAAGCAGACGTGACCATCGTCCGAGGAATCCGCACCTACCGGATTGAGGCGCTCATCGAACAGAAGTTGAATGCAGGTCAGTCGCGAACGGCTGCCCGTGATCTGTACGATCTTGCCTTCTTGGCAGAGCGATATGGAGATGCGTTCTCACACGACCAGATCCGGCGTTCGGAAGCCTTCTCAAGAGACTTCGAGCTCTTGGCGGTAAGGTACGAACCTGCATTCTCCGATGACAAAATCCTGTCTAGGATTGCAACCGCCGAAGACCGGGTGCTGGCCTTCCGCATCGCCATCTTGGACCAGATGGAGCATCGCGGACTTGGACGTATTGGGGAAGTTGAGCAGGCGATTCCGGAAGGGAAGACGCTGGCGGAGGTCTTGGCAGCGCACAAAGCTTGGGACGACAGCAACGGCCGGAAGGGCCAAAGGGCCGTGTTGAGGGACTTCGATTTCACAGGTCGCCGCCTCTGCGGCCTCAACCTTGACCGGGTAATCCTCATCCGACCGAACTTCACTGGAACGGACCTTCGAGATTCATCTCTGCGGGGGGCAGTCCTGCACAACCCAACCTTCGATGGCACAGATCTGACGGGAGTGGATGCGACGGGAATCGAAATCCGCGGAATCACAATGCGGAAGACTCGAATGGGGCCAACGACACTGGGGATCGCGGAGGCCTTAGCGGAGGAACACCGACGGGTCCATCCTGAGCGGTCGTTCAGCTACACGCCCCAACGAGCTCCTGCGCGTGACCGCGAGTACGGTCCATCCCGATAGGGCAGGGGCGGGATCCTCGGGGAAGAGTCATGGCCCGGCCCGTCGAGTGAATTCCCAGTCACTTCGAAGTCTTCCGCTGGCACTTTTGAACTGTGACATCGCCGATCTGCGATCGAAGTAGCAGGCTGGGACCGGACACCTGCGGAGGATGAGGATTCCAGCGTTGCGCACTCCCTTCTCTCCGCCAGGTTGACCGCGGTTGCGTCCGACTTGGAGAATCGCACTACGATCGGGGGGCTGGACTCTCGGATGGTCGTGCCGATCATGCTGGATTTGAACGCGGACGGGACCGAGGAAGGGCCGGTGTTCGAGGTCGAGCGGTAACATTGCGACCAAGTGCGGACTGACATGTCGAGAGGGATTCCCAAGCCCATGCGAACACCGGTCTGCCGGGCAATCGGCATCGATTATCCGGTCCTGCAGGCCGGCATGGGAATGATTGCCCAAGCCCGACTGGCTGCTGCAGTATCCGAAGCCGGCGGGTTGGGCGTGATCGGCACTGGTCTGAGCATGAAGCCCGACGAACTGCGTGAGCAGATCCGCGCGGTCCGAAGCGCAACTCGAAAGCCCTTCGGTGTCGACATCCTGTTCGCAACAGTCCGAGCCAAGGGAAGCTCGGTCCTCACATACACGGAGAATGTCAACAGACTCATCGATGTCACCCTGGAGGAACGGGTAGCCGTCCTGGTGTCGGGGCTGGGGAGCCCCGAAGCCGCCGTGCCGGATGCACACGACCGCGGAATCTACGTCATGTCAGTGGTCGGCGCGGAGCGCCATGCTAGGAAAGCGGTCGCGGCTGGTGTCGATGCGGTGATTGCTTCTGGACGGGACGGGGGCGGTCATGTCGGCGCAGTTGGCACGGCGGCTCTCGTGCCTGCCGTGGTTTCCGCCATGGACGTGCCTGTGGTGGCAGCTGGGGGTCTCGCGGATGGCCGCGGCCTGGCAGCTGCACTCATGTGGGGGGCGCAGGGTGTTTGGCTAGGGACTCGCTTCATCGCCACCAAGGAGGCTGCAGCGCACGCAAGTTACAAGGCGAGGATAGCCGCGAGTGATACTTCGGCAACGACTGTGACCAGAGCTCACAGTGGCAAGCCTTGCCGCCTGATCCGCAACTCGTTCACAGACTTCTGGTCGGAGAGGGAGGATCAAATCCAGCCGTATCCCAAACAGGCCCTTGAGGTCGGGAACCCCGCATCGGTGAGAGGGCGGCTCGAGGGCGATGACGAATGGGGAGTGCTACCTGCGGGCCAGAGTGTGGGGCTCGTCGGCTCCGTTCCGACTGCGGGTCAGGTTGTTCACCAGACGGTCCGGGAAGCTCGAGCCGTAATCGCGGCAGCCTCGCACTGCTGAGGACCGATCCCTCCCTGGGGTGGCCTCGCGTCCAGAAAGATCTTCAGCCGAGTCCAGCTCGCCAAGTGCCCCGTGTGTGTCAGGTCCGCTGATCTCGCAGATCTCAAGCACTGGTCGAGACTTGCCGAATACTGCCACCCAGTCAGTGTTCGTCTGCGCGGAGGTCCGCGGGCGAACGCACTTTCAAGGTGTCCGGACCCTCAGTGACCGCACGTTGGCAGCGGCTCCCGCTGGCAGGTCTAGCGGTGCTCGACGGGCGTCAAGCAATTTGCTCCCGGAGAGTCGTGGGCCAGTTCAAGGACAGGACCAGAACGCAGGCAACGGGCACGTGGCACTGCGGATCGGGTCTGGGGTCCGGCCACCTCGGGTCTCCGCAACGATACGACCTCCGGGCATCGCGTGGCTACGATGTAGCGGTGCACTCTCGAAAGCCCATTGCAGACTCCCTCCGCCAGTCCGCGAGGATCCAATGAAGGTATCGCGCGCCATCGCAAAGATGCTCAGGCAGGAAGGCGTGGATCGCCTATTCGCCTATCCGATCAATCCGGTCATTGAGAGCTGCGCCGAGGAAGGTATCCGCCCGGTAGTGGTCCGTCAAGAGCGGACAGGCCTGCACATGGCCGAGGCGGTCGGTCGCCTCAGTTCGGGAAGGAGGGTCGGGGTCTTCAGCATGCAGCACGGCCCCGGGACCGAGAACGCGTTCGGCGGAATCGCCCAAGCGTATAGTGAGTCCGTTCCCTTGGTCGTGCTGCCGGCGGGCTACGGGCGGGCCCGTACGAATGTCCCGCCGAGCTTCAGCTCGCTCGTCAACTTCCAGCACGTCACCAAGTCGGTGGAGCAGGTCACTCTGGCTTCCGAAGTTCCGAACGCGATCCGAAGAGCCTTCACACAGGCAACGAACGGGCGGCCCGGGCCATGCTTGGTCGAATTGCCGTGGGACCTGCTGGTCGAGGACTATCCGGGCGAGCTGGACTACCGCCCTTCGATCCGCACGCGCGGCGGTCCCGACCCGCAAGCCGTGCGAGAGGCGGCCAAGATTCTTGTCGCTGCCACCCGTCCAGTGATCTACGCCGGGCAGGGTGTCCACTACGGTCGGGCTTGGCAGGAACTGCGCGCACTCGCCGAACTGTTGGAGGCTCCTGTCACCACCAGCATCGAGGGTAAGAGTGCCTTTCCCGAGACGCACCCGCTGTCACTACAGTCGGGAGGGCGGGCATACTCGAAGGAACTGGACGTGTTTCTTGCAAGCGCCGATGCGATCTGCGGCATCGGGGCGAGCTTCACCCAGACCGTATTCGGGATTCCTTGGCCGAAGTATCTCGGCAAGGCGACCGTCGTCCAGTCGACTATCGACACGGCGGACCTGCACAAGGACGCCGTAATCGACGTTGGACTCGTCGGCGACGCTCGGCTGGTGCTGGCAGCTCTGGTGGACGAGATTCGGCGGCTGGTGCCGAAGCCGCGCGGCCGCGCCAAGTCCGTTGCGGCCGAGATTGCGGCCATCCATCGCGAATGGCGACAGCACTGGGGCGCAAAGCTCGATTCTGGAGCTGTGCCGATCAGCCCTTACCGCGTCATCCGTGACCTTGAGTCGACTGTAGATGTGCGAAACACGATCATCACTCACGACGCTGGCAGCCCTCGCGACCAACTGACGCCGTTCTGGCGTTCGGAGACACCGCTCAGCTACATCGGATGGGGGAAGACTACACAGCTGGGCATGGGATTGGGGCTTGCCATGGGCGCCAAACTGGAATGTCCGGACAAGCTGTGCATCAACTGGTGGGGCGACGCGGCGATCGGCTTCACCGGAATGGACTTCGAGACCGCGGTCCGGGAGCGAATCCCTATCCTCTCCATCCTCTCGAACAACTTCTCGATGGCGATCGAGATCCCCGTGATGCCTGTCGCGACGGATCGCTATGGCAGCACGGACATATCCGGGAATTACGCCGAGCTCGCGAAGGCCCTGGGTGGCTACGGCGAGCGGGTGACCGATCCCGAGGAGATCGTCCCCGCGATCCGGCGCGGAATCGCCAAGACGGAGCAAGGAGTCCCGGCCCTGCTGGAATTCATCACATCCAAGGAGTTGGAAATCTCAAGATTCTGAAGCCTTGGCCGCACAGGGAATAGGCCCCGGGAACCACCAAATACGTTGCACCAATCTTCGGAGCGGGCCTCCCAATCCCGGATCACAGTGTGAGATCGCGGCTGGAGGCGCAACTGGCACAAACCTAGACGGGATGGCAAGAGCGAGATCCGCGATCGAGGCAGCCTCGCAATGCTCGTCGGTGTGGCCACCCGGCAGAATGCAGCCGCGATGGGAACGCTGGCTCGGCATCGTCACCGTGCGCTTCCCGACGCAAGACCGCGGCCTTCGGGCCAGCCCCCCGGCACCGGTTGCCGAGGTCCGAACAGACTCCCATCGGCGGCCTCCGGGAGTCCCAAATGGAAAAGGCGGACACCTGGAGAGGTGCCCGCCAATCGGTTGGTGTTTCTGCGAATTCGTCTAGAAGACCCACTTCAGGCCGAATTGAATCCGGCGCGGCTCCCCCGCCGTGTTGATCGTTCCTGCGGCCGGCCTGCCGATGGAGGTGTTCGGCCGTCCGAAGACGGGTGTGTTGGTGAAGTTGAAGGACTCGAACCGGAACTGGATGTAGTCACCCTCCCAAGGCAGGGCAAACCTGCGCGCCAGCGAAAAGTCGACCGCCGTGGTCCCCGGTCCCCAGATCAGGTTCCGGCCGGCATTGTCGATAACGCCCGGCTTGCCGGGCACGATCGCGTCGGTGTTGAACCAGCGGTCGATGGTTCGTTGGCCCGCGGGCAGGTTGATGTCTCCGGCGACATCGCCTCGGTTCGCGCCGCCTACGTTGGTCGTGTTTTGGTTGATGGAGTGGCTATCCGGCGTCCCTCCGAGAAAGTTCAGGATTCCGCCGATCTGCCAGCCCCCGAGTATCCATGAACCTGGGCCTGACTCTAGCCGGCCCTTTCCAGGCCCGAACGGAAGCTCGTACACGATGCTGGTGACGTATGCCAAGCGGCGGTCCAGCGAAGCGTTCCCGCGTTCTATGGACTGGTCGTAGGTGAACCGCTGCTGGGAGGTCGTGCCCGTGGTCAGATTCTCGTTGACCACGTCGATGTTGTGCGCCCATGTAAACGAACTCAGGAAAGTGAAGCCGCCGGTGAAGCGCTTTTCGCCCTTGATCGTGAGCGAGTTGTAGTTCTGGTTCAGGTACGTTCCGCCGCGCATGTTCACGCTGTTGAAGTAGTCGCGATTGCGGCGCCTCTGGTGCTGGACCACCGGGTCCGGGGTCATGGGGCGATTGATGTTCACTGCACTCGGAATCTGGTTCGTCGCCGTTCCGTTGTAGCCGATCGTCAGCAGTGTGTTGCCGGGCAGCTCACGCTGAAGGTCTAAGAACCACTGGCCGGCGTAGAATTGCGGCCAAGTTCCGTCAACAACCGTGTTTACGCTCAAGCTACGACGCGGAAGGCCTGTGCGGCTCGCCGCGGGAAATCCCTCCCGCACGATGAAGTTGCTGATATCTCTTCCCTGCGGGAAGGTCAGTTCGTTCGAGAACGGCGGGCCCGTGAAGAATCGTGCCGCTTGGCCCTGTACGATGTCGTGCTCGCCGAAGAAGATGCCAGCACCCGCTCGGACGACAGTCCTGTCATTGATCCGGTAGGCGATCCCCAGTCGAGGCGCGAAGTTATTCAGATCCGGGTCGCCGCCGGTGTCGGATCCGTCGGTAGGCCGCCTGAAGAACTGCAGGAAGTCGTCCCCGGTGAATCCACCTCGGTTCCTCGGAAGCCGCTCTTCAGGGCTGATCGTGCGGCCGTTGATCTCCGAGATGAAGTTGCCGATCGTCGTGTTAAGAGTGTGGCTGTCCGGATCGGGGAAGTGCGGCAGTCCGAAGATCTCGTAGCGCAGGCCGAGGTTCAGGGTGAGGCGAGAGGTCACTTTGTAGTCGTCCTGCACGAAGAAACCGTAGTAGTTGGCCACGTACTCCTCTCCGTTAGGCCATCCCCAAATCCCGTTGGATGCCCAGCCTAGCATCATGTCTGCCACCGAGTTGCCTGTCGCTCCGCGGCTTGCGGGGCTTTGGGGCGTCTCCGAAGTGAAGACGCCGTCGAAAATGAACCGGCCGCGACGGTGTCTTGAAGGCGACCGGGGGATCTGCGTCCGGCGGTACTCCAACCCGAATTTGATGGTGTGGCTGCCCTTGACGATCGTGAAGTTGTCCGAGATCTGGAGGTTGTCCATCTTGTTGACGTTCGGCCAGAACCCACGCGGTCCAAGGTCTCTGAACCCTGACGGCCTCGACAGGGCATAGCCGTGGTTCAGGCCATCGTCGAGCGCGTCCCCCGGAGCGCCCTTAACGCCGAACCGTTCATTCATCGGCTCTGTCAGCGGGATGTCGAAACGGGTCGGAAAGAAAGTATAGCCGAATCGCAACTCGTTGAACGTAGTCGGCCCAAACGTTGTGTTCAGCGCTGAGGCCCAATTCTGACCCGGAAGATCGATCGTCTGCCCGACACCACCAACTGCTGGTAGCGGCAGCGGCCCGTTCTGGAGCACGAACTCGTCGCGGATCGAGTATCGGGCAAACCAACGGTTCGCGTCGTTGATGTTGTAGTCGATGCGGATGTCGTATTGATCGTGGTCGATCGTATCCGACGGCGAGAAGAAGAAGTTGTTCCTCAGGTTCTCCCTGCCAGAAATGTTCGGCGCCGGGTAGTTTGCCAGCAGCGCCATGGAGACAGGATCGAACCGAGTGGATGGGATCATGAAATTAGGGAAAGCTGCGCGCGTGCCCTCATTCAAGGTCCCGGGATCGTAGATCCGGCGGTCCGGATCGGGCTGCATCGAGAAGTCGCCCCCTAACGCCGACTGGCTCGGAACGGAGCTGATGAAGCTCTGGCCCGCTCGATTCTTGGTTCCCTGAAAGCTGAAGAATCCGAAGAGCTTGTTGCGGATGAAGGGTCCTCCGAAGGTGCCTCCGTACTGGTTGCGCCGCAGCGTGGGCTTAGGCGAACCGGTCCGATTGGCCATGAAGTTCGTGCCATCGAGCTTGTCATTGCGGATGAATTCGAACAGCGAGCCGTGGAACTCGTTCGTGCCTGTCTTGGTGCTGACCAGCACCTTGGCGCCCATCCGATAGCCGTACTCGGCAGAGGTGTTGTTCGTCACCACCTTGAACTCGCCGACGGCATCGACCGATGGCTTCGTCGCCTGCGCCTGGAAACCAAGAGCGCCGCCGGAGTTGCGCGACGAGTTGTCGGCGCCGTCCAGCAGCACGTTCGTCTGTGCCGCGTGCATCCCGACGGCCAGGATGCCGCCTTCGCCACCCATCACGCCGTCGTGCCGCGTGCCCTTGCCCATCTCCCGGGATGGCAGCACGCCAACGGTGAACTTTGCCAGCTCTAGGTAATTGCGCCCATTGAGCGGCATCTCGAGGATCCGCTTTGAGTCGATGACCTGGCCGACCTCGGTCTTCTCCGACTGGATCAAGATTGCCGCTGCGCTGACCTCGACCGTCTCAGTGACTGAGCCGACCGACATTGCGCAGTCGATGCGCATGGTCTGCTGAACTTCTAGACGGACCTCTGAGAACTCCTTGCTGGCGAAGCCGTCCGATGAGCACACCACGGAATAAAGGCCTTGGTTGAGGCCGGGCACTGAGAAGAAGCCCACCTCGTTCGTGGTTACGTCACTCTGCGTACCCGTCTCGAGGTTCGCAACGGCGACTTGGGCCCCTGGAATGACCGCACCTGTGTCGTCAGTGACCGTTCCTTGGATGGTTCCGCTGGTCTGCGCGAATCCTAGGCCCAGAGAGAGGATTCCTGCCCCGAGCAGGCGGAGAGTTAGATTTGTCAATTTAAGTACCCCCTGAATCAGACTGGTTCGCACACTGTAGAGGAGACGAACCCCCAACTGCGCCTATAGTACCGCCTTGGCCACGAATGGTCAATCCTGAGCGGAGCTAGCGCCCGTCGCTCGCTAAGGCGCGAAAGCGGGCGGCCGCACCTCTGGCCAGCTCTTCGAGGCCAAGCTGCCTGTATACCTTGGCCAGCGCGTAGTGGATTCTGGGGTCGTCCGGGCGCTCCCGGCGGGCCGCTTCCAGAGCCGTCCTTGCGGGTCTCAGCTCGCTCATCTTTGCAAGCACGATGCCGAGTTCAACGAGTGTGCTGACGTGCCGCGGATCGGCCGTGGCCGCGGCCTGCAGCGCCCCTCTAGCCGCGCTAAGGTCGCCGAGGTCGTGAAGCATGCTTCCAAGGTGATAGTGCGGCCAGGGTGACGCCGCGCCCCTTTGCGCGTTGAGCGCGATGGCCGCTCTGTATTCTGCCTCTGCGGCCTCCGCCTGCCCAAGGCCCTCCAGACATTGCCCGAGCAAATCACGCGCCTCCGGGAGCCTCGGTGCCCGCTCAAGCGCGCTGCGGAGTTGCTCCGCGCCCGCAAGAAACCGCTGCCCCTCGTAATGCAGCCTCGCGAGGGCAAGCCGATAGCGGGGCTGCTCGGGTTCAGAGTCGACGAGAGTCTCCAGTTCTGCCCTGGCCCAATGGCCGCGGCCGAGGCGCAGGTGTGCCGTGGCCAGCAGAAAGCGCGCCTCGGAGTCCAGCCGCACGACCCGGTCGGCGCGCCTGAGCGCCGCCGCCGCTGCAAGGTAGTGGTGTGCCTGAAAGTGGGCGATGCCGAGCGCCCTCTGCAGGTCGGCGTTGCTCGTATTGCGCTGGGCCTCAGAGAACAGGGATGCTTCGGCCGTTCTCCAGTCATCGCGGCGAATTGCGTCCTGCACCGTCCTCGACACTGTCGCTGGAATCCCGAGACCGCTCGGGTCGATCGGCAGTTGCGTTGGGGGCAGCGAAGTCTGGGCTACAGACACCGCCGCCCAAGCCAGCCCCGATGCGGCCGGCATGGCACGGGCAAGCAGGGTCCTCATCGCGAGGCCTCGACACGGCAGCCCTGAGGCAAGGCGGGATTGATGCGTCGCAGCCCATTGCATGCATCGGCGGCGTCGCTAGGCCGACCAAGTGCACGTAGCACCAGCATCAGCGGCTCGTACGGGCTGACGAACCATGGGTCGGCCTCTATTGCCCGCCCCAGCGCCTCTGCCGCCTCGGCAACGTCTCCGACGGCGAGGCGTAGGCGTCCGATCTCGAACCAAGCATTCGCGTAGCCCGGATACGCATCCGTTGCTGCCGTGAGCAGCGACAGGATGTCCTGAACGCTCGCGTCTCCTTGCTGCTGCATCAGGTGCACCGCAGCGTGGAAGCTCTCTACGGCTTGGGCTGGCGCGGTCAGGTGCGTGACGCTGATGGTCTCCCCCTCGTTCTTTCCCAACCGCCGCAGGGAAATGCCCGGAATCAATGGGTCCAGCGGAAGGTCGCTCAGCCGGGCCCGGGCGCTGTCGTAGCCAGGAGCGCTCGCTTGGAGTTCACAGTCGCCACCGTCATTAGGCGCGTCTAGAACGGCCGTTCCGGTGGAGTCTACCTGAAGGGGCTGGCCGTCCCGGCCGCCGCAGAGGACTTGGACCACTGTGGCGTCCGGCAGCGGAAGCCCGTCGTCGGTGACCAGGTTTACCCGCAGCGGCTCCGCTCGTGCCAATGCGGCGACCGCCATCAACGCGAGGAGCGCCCGGAGCAGCATGAGTGATCCGATCATACTGGGGCCGTGCGGCTCCGAGGGCAGCTTTGCGCCATCCTGCTGATGCCAGCATCAATGGCTCTTGCCCAGCGCTTCGAAGACGTCACAGCCGCATCGGGCATACAGTTCCTCCACCAATCGTCTCCCACACCGCGCAAGTACCTCCCAGAAACGATGGGTGGCGGCGTTGCAGTCCTGGACGCCAATCTGGACGGCAGGATGGACGTCTTCTTCGTCAATGGCGCCCATTTGGCCTTCCCGCACCCGGAGGGCAGTGAGCCCGACAAGTCGGACCGACGCTTTTGGAACCGGCTGTACCTGAATCTGGGCGGCTCGCGGTTCACGGAGGCGACGGAGCGATTCGGATTGCAGGGACGGGGATACGGGATGGGAGCGGCCGTAGGGGACGTGGACAACGACGGCGATCCCGACCTTCTCGTGACGCAGGCCGCCACCGGGAACACTCCAGCGGCGACCCTCTACCTGAACGAGGGAGGGCGTGCGTTTCGCGACGTCACCGTGGAGTCAGGCATCTCCGCGCAAGGCTGGGCCACCAGCGCCGGCTTCTTTGATGCGGATAACGACGGGGACCTCGACCTCATGATCCTGCGCTACATGCGTTGGAGGTTCGATGTCGACCACCGGTGCGGCATGGAAGCCACCTACGGGCGGTCTTACTGCCATCCGGACCTGTTCCCGCCCGAATCAAGCCTCTTCTATCGCAACGACGGCGACGGTACTTTCTCGGACTCTAGTGGGGAGTCGGGGATCGCCAGCCATCCAGGCAAGGGCCTCGGGCTTGCCTTCGCGGACTACAACCTTGACGGATTGACAGACATCGTGGTAGCCAACGACTCCCACCCGCAGTTTCTGTTCCGGAATCTTGGCAACTCTCGCTTCGCCGAGGAGGGCCTCGACTCGGGAGTCGCCTACGACGACCACGGGGACGAGTTTGCCGGAATGGGCGTGCTCTTCGAGGATTTGGACGATGACGGGCTGCCTGACTTACTCGTGACTGCCCTTTCCCAGGAGCGATACGCCCTGTTCTTCAATGCCGGGAATGGGCTGTTCGACTACTCGACCGCGGTGTCGGGACTGGGCGCCGCGAGCCAGCTCTTGGCCGGCTGGGGTCTTGCTGCCCTTGATGCTGACGCGGACGGCCGCAGGGAGGTCTTCTTCGCCAACGGACACGTGATGGACAACATTGAACTGTCACAGCCGCACGTGCGCTATCGCCAGCCACCGCTTCTCCTCACGTCAGATGGGCGCCAGCTTCGAGACGTGTCCGCATCGGCGGGACGGATCTTCGAGCGGTCTTGGGCCAGCCGCGGGATGGCGATGGGAGATCTGGACGATGACGGGCTGCCGGATTTGGTTGTTTCGAACCTCAACGGTCGGCCGTACGTCGCGCGCAGCATGTCTCCTGCAGGGAACTCTTGGTTGGCCGTGCGGGTGCGCGGATGCAGCAGCTCACGAGACGGCCTCGGGGCTCGCCTAACGCTCGAAGCGCCCTCCGGTGTGCGCCAGCACAGGACAGTTACGCGCTCCGGGAGCTATCTCTCGGCAAGGGATCCGCGCGTGTTTTTCGGCCTCGGTTCCTACCAGGGCCCCGCGAAGCTCACAGTGGACTGGCCTAGCGGGGCTGTCACTGAGATTCGGGACATTGGGCCCGGAACGGTGCACGAAGTCACTGAGAGCGCCCCCTGCCCGGGGTGGTGAACGCCATGGGGCGCCTGGGGCGGCCCGGCCATCGCGAAGTTTGGGGGGCTCCCGCCGACTGACCGCGCCGGATCTCCGCACCGGCCTTGTCTGGCCTCGTGACTAGGCGCTGGCATCCCGCTGATAGACTCAGGTTCGCGGTTCGCCGCCCGCACATCACCATGACAACTCTCCTGCGAACAGTTGGCCTTGCCGTCATGGCGACGGCCGCGGCCGCCCCGGCCCCGCCTCCGAACGTGATCGTCGTCTTGGTCGACGATCTCGGCTGGATGGACCTCGGATGCCAAGGCTCGGACTTCTACCAGACGCCGAACATCGATCGGCTGGCCGCCAGCGGCATGCGGTTCACGGATGGCTACGCGTCGTGCGCAGTTTGCTCTCCGACGCGGGCGGCGCTGATGACTGGGCGCGCACCGGCCCGCTTGGGCATCACGGATTGGATCCGTGCCGAATTCCAGCTTGCCAACCGCCAGTGGCCAAACATTCGGAATATGTTCGGGTATCACCGGCCTGCCGCGGCGGATCGCCCGCTTCTGACGCCGGTCAACGAACTGCGGCTGCCGCACCGTGAGATCACGCTGGCGGAGCTCCTCAAGCCCCTCGGGTACACCAGCGCATACATCGGGAAGTGGCATTTGGGGGGCCGCGGCCACTTGCCTACGGACCAGGGCTTCGATGAGAATTACGGAGGCTGGGACTACGGCCAGCCACCTTCGTACTTCGACCCGTATGTGGAGTCCCCCAGGCTGCCGATGGGAATCCCCACTCTGACGCCGCGCGAGCCCGGGGAATACCTCACTGACCGTGAGGCGGACGAGGCTGTTGCCTTCATCGACCGGAACCGGGACCGCCCCTTCCTTCTCTATCTCGCCCACTACGCGGTTCACACTCCGATCCAGGCCAAGGAGGGCCTAATCGAGAGTTACCGAGCTGCGCAAGACGGGAAGGGCCAGGATGATCCGGTCTACGCGGCGATGGTCCACAGTGTCGATGACGCCATGGGGAGGCTGCTTGACGCCTTGCAGCGCAACGGGCTGGCAGACCGCACCATAATCGTGTTTACGGGGGACAACGGAGGCTTGGACCGCAATGGCCGACCCACCGAGAACGACCCGCTCCGCAGCGGCAAGGGCTATGCCTACGAGGGTGGCTTGCGCACGCCTTGGATCGTGAGCTGGCCCGGCGTGACAACGCCCGGCTCGGTCTCCGCCGAGCCCATGGCCAGCATCGACCTCTTGCCGACCATCGCTGCGGCCGTGGGCACGAGGCCGCCGGTGGACCGTCCGATTGACGGAGTGGACCTCTCGCCGGTCCTGCGCGGCGGATCGCTGGACGAGCGCGCGCTCGTGTGGCACTTCCCCCACTATCGGCACGGTCCCGGCCACGATCCCTATTCGGTGATCCGCAAGGGTGACTGGAAATTGATCCGCTTCTATGATCCCCCCAAGGTCGAGCTCTACGACTTGTCGCGGGACCTCGGCGAGAGCCGGGACTTGGCCACGGCCGAAACAGGTCGCACCAGAGAATTGCAGGACCTGCTTGACGAACGGCTGAACCGTGTGGGGGCCAGGATGCCGCGCCGTCCGGAATAGGCGAAGGCATCCGTTTAGGGGCTGCCCATCCTAGCCGTCGTTGGGCTCAGGCCAGGGCGGCGTCTCCGAGCAGTTCCAAGAACTTGGCCGTCGAGGCCATCCCCATCTGGAAGTTGCGCAGGCTGAATTTCTCGTTCGGGGCATGCAGTCTGTCGTCTGGCAGCCCGTACCCCATCAGCGCGGTGGGAATTCCCAGATGCTCTTGGAAGTCGCCGACAACCGGTATGGTGCCGCCCGAGCGGACGAACACCGTCTCCCGTCCCCAGACCTCAGAGAGCGCCCGAGCGGCCGTACGAATGATCGGATGGTTGGGGGACGCCAGCGTGGCCGGTGCTGAATGCACTTCGCGCACCTCGACCGAGATCCCGGGGGGCGAGTTCTCGGCGGCAAACTTCTGCATCTGGCCGAGAACTGTCGCTGGATCTTGGCGGGGGACCAGTCTCGCGCTGACCTTCGCGGTCGCCGCTGCTGGAATCACTGTCTTGGCTCCGGGCCCGGTAAACCCTCCGGCGATGCCGTGCACCTCGAACGTTGGTCGTGCACCTAAGCGCTCAAACACGCTGAAGCCCGGCTCGCCCGTCAGTGTGGTTGCCCCTACCTCGCCGCTGCGATACTCATCCTCGTCAAACGGCAGGCCCGCCCAGCTGTCGCGTTCAGCCTCCGACGGAGCCTCGACAGTGTCGTAGAAGCCAGGAATCCGGACCCGGCCTTCCGAATCCTTGCACTTCGCCAGCAGCTCGACGAGCCCGAAGACCGCGCTGGGCGCCACGCCGCCGAAGAGCCCGGAGTGGAGATCGCTCCGGGCTCCCCGTGCCGACCATTCGGTGTATAGCAGGCCGCGCAGACCCGTGCAGATAGTCGGCGTGTCCGGCATGTACATGGCGGTGTCTGACACCAGCGCCGCGTCGGCCCGCAGTTGCTGCCTGTGTGAGGGGACGTACGCGCTGATCGTCTCGCCCCCGACCTCCTCCTCGCCCTCGATCAGGAACTTGATGTTCACCGGAAGCCGACCGTGCGCTTCCATCAATACTTGCAGGGCCTTGATGTTCGCGAGGACTTGGCCCTTATCGTCGGACGCGCCGCGTGCGTAGACTTGGCCGTTACGGATCATTGGCTCAAACGGCGGCGAGTCCCACTCCTTGAGGGGATCCGCGGGCTGTACGTCGTAGTGGCCGTAGCAGAGGATGGTCGGCTTGCCCGGCGCTCCCAGCCACTCGCCGTAGACCAGCGGGTGACCGCTTCCCTCGATCACGTCGACGCCCTCAAGGCCTGCTTGCAGCAGATGTTTCCGCACGAAGTGCGCGGCTCGTCTGATGTCCTGCTTGTGTTCGGGGAGCGTGCTGACGCTTGGGATGCGGAGGAATTCGAGGAGATCGCGCCGGAATTGTCGCATTCCCTGTTCCAAGCACTGCGCTACATCCGGCATACGTACTCAGCATAGTTTGGCGACCCGCCCGGGAGGACTGCCCACATCTAGCGCCGGGCTCCACTGAGCGGCCGTGCCACCATGGGACGCAGAGGCCATGAGGACTGCCATCATCGGCTTGCCGCAGGTCGGCAAGACCTCGCTCTTCAAGATCCTCACCGGGGTCGGGGCCGAAGGCCGTGTCGGCACCACGAAGGCGCAGCTGGGCGTCGCGAGGGTGCCCGACGATCGCCTCACGGCCCTCGCTGGCCTGTTCAGGCCGCGTAAGACAACGCCGATGACACTCGAGTATGCCGATATGCCCGGGCTCTCTCGGGAGGCCCTGAACGAACCCAGCTATATCGGCAGCTTGCGAACGGTCGATGCGTTTGCGCACGTGCTTCGGCTGTTCGATGACGACACTGTCATGCATGTCGAGGGGGCTCTCGATCCAGCCCGAGACTGGGCCACCATCGAATTCGAGCTGATGCTGAATGACCTCCAGGTTGTGGAGAACCGTCTTCAGCGCTTGGAGAAGGACCTCAAGCGGATGCGCGATCCCCAGCTGACCGCGGAGCGCGACGTGCTGCTTGAGTGCCGCGACTGTTTGGAACGGGATCTCCCCTTGAGGGAACTGTCGGTCTCGCCCGAGCAGTCCAAGCTCTTGCGAGGGTTCCAATTCCTGTCCGCCAAACCGATCCTTGCGGTCCTGAACCTTGGCGAGGACCAGACCGCGGAGATGCCGGCCATCCTATCCCGATTCGATGCGGAACTGGCCAGCGGACGCAGGGGCGTGGGGGTCACGGCTGTCTGCGGAAGCATTGAGTCTGAGCTTGTCGATCTGGAGCCTGACGAGCGCGAGGAATACTTGGCAACCTACGGGCTCGCTGAGTCCGGGATGTCGCGGCTGGTATCCGCTACGTATCGCCTGCTGGGCCTCATATCTTTCCTGACGGTGGGAGACCGGGAATGCCGGGCATGGCCGATCCGCAGGGGAGCCACGGCGCTCACCGCCGCCGGAGCGGTCCACACTGACTTTGCGAAACGCTTCATCCGCGCCGAGGCGATCCAGTGGCGGGACCTGGTGGAGAGTGGAGGGTTCTCAGAGGCCCGCGCCGCCGGCGTCCTGCGGCTGGAGGGTAAGGGCTACCTCGTTGAAGACGGCGATGTGCTCGTCTTCCGGCACGGCTAGCGGGCCGGAAGCGTCATTCTCCCGCCTGACCTCGAGGGTCGCGCACGAATCCTTCGCGGTTGGGCATCTTGACATCGGGAAGTGTCTCGCGGTTCAGCTCGAAGTCTTCCTCGACAATGCCGTTCAGATGAAGGACGTACGCCGTCACGGCATACACCTGATCGTCGCTCAGTGTGCCTGGTTCCTCAAAGGGCATGGCCCTCCGCGTGTAGTCGAACAGCGTGGTCGCGTATGGCCAGAAACTGCCGACGGTCTTGATGGGACGGGCCTCCTTGAGCTGTTCTGGAACGCCAATGAGCGCTGCTTGGTCCCCGCCGACGCCCAGATCGCCGTGGCATTCCTTGCAGCGCACTTCGTAGACTTGGGCACCATCGGCTGCAGTCCCGCTGCCCTCAGGAAGTTCGCGGCCCTCGGGGCCTATGGTGATGTCCACCCGCCGGGCTTCGTCAGCCGTCAGCGGACGCCCCAGTCCGTAGGTTTGAGCCCCAATCGCTTGGGCCGTGAGCAACGACAAGAGCAGAATTGGCACTGTTCTACACTTCCGCACTGGTCACGCTCCCGTCGGCGGCGACGCGCCAGCCCTTGATGCGATTGCAATGGTAGGCCGACTTCGTGCCGCGTTCCTCGATCAGTAGCGCGCGTGTCGGCTGGACGTAGCCGGTCTCGTCTTGGCAGCGGGAAAGTAGGACAGTCTCGGCACCGTCCCACTCCCACGGCAACCGAAAGCGGGTGAAGGCGCGCGAGTATACGGGTGCCTGCAGTTCGGCGTCTGACCAGCTGCTTCCCCCGTCCGTCGAGACCTCCACGCGCGCGATTTTGCCTCTGCCGGACCACGCAAGGCCGGAGATCTCTACGAAGCCCGGCGACCCGATTGAATGCCCGCCCGAGGGCCGCGTGATCACCGACTTTGCGTCCATCTCGAACGTGAAGATCCAAGCCGTACCGTCTTCCATCAGCTCGGTGTACTTCGAGGTCTCGTCCTTGACGTATTGCGGTCCCTCGGTCACCTTGATGCGCCGGAGCCACTTTACGTTCGTGTTTCCCTCCCAGCCTGGGAGGATCAGCCGCAGCGGATAGCCCTGCTCCGGACGGATCGCCTCGCCATTCTGCCCATACGCCACCAACCCATCGTCCATCGCCTTCTCAAGCGTGATGCTGCGCTGCATAAGACATGCATCCGCTCCTTCGGCCAGAATCCAGCCGGCTTCCGGCCGGACCCCTGCTTCCTCGAGCAGGATGCGGAGCGGCACGCCGGTCCATTCGCTGCAGCTCGCCAGTCCATGACTCAGCGAGACGTTGGGGGCGCCGGCGGGGCTCCATTCGCCGCCGCTGTTGCCGGAGCACTCGACAAAATGCACTCTGGAGACGGACGGCAGCCGCTTGATGTCCTCCAAGCTGAAGGCCATCGGCCGTTCCACCAACCCATGGATCATCAGTTCATGGTTGGCTGGGTCGATCTCCGGGACGCCGGCGTGGTGGCGCTCGAAGTGCAGCGCTGACGGGGTGATGATTCCGTATGTCTCGTCGAGCGGCGTTCTCGACGATGCGGCCTCCGGGGTCAGAGTCGTGCGGACGCCCCGGGTCGCGTTTTCGAACGGGCTGCGCTGTCCGTACCGGCTGACCGGTGAACCGAGAGTGCCGGTCGAGGCCGTGTCCGCGGTGGATTCCGGAGCGGGGGCTTGGCAGGCGCTCCAAGCGGCACCGGCCAAGGCGCTGGACCCGAGGAATGCCCGCCTTGTCGGGGATCTCCGTTGCATGCGTCGCTTGATTCTAACCTGCCGCAAGGTAGGCCTCGGCTTCCAATTCCTGAATTCCTGTAGCACGCGAAGCCCGGACGCCGTAGGCCGAACGTGAGAGGCCAAGGTACTCGTGAACCAGCTGCCAGCACCGCCCGGCTCCCATGTGATGATTTGCCGGACGCGGCCGATGGTCCGGGGGTTGGCACGGCCCCGGCCCACCGGGGCACGGTCGCGCTACATCGGCCGGGATCGTGTTAGCCAAGAGTTGGGTCAGGAGGGGCAAGTCGCAAGCTGGGACGGCCCATTGTCGACGGCCTTGCATGCCAATCCTCGCTGGGCCGATTCGTGTCAGGATCGTATCCGCGGCAGGCCCATCCCTCTCCAGATCTCCAGATGGCTCGTGAGATCAATGGACATCAGGTGCCTCGGAACCCCAGATCTTGACCACCTTCGGTCCGCTTGCTTGTGCGACGGCATCCAGCAGCCGCACCAAAACGAAGTGGCGGACGAGGCTGTGGCCGACGGACTCGAACTGCGAGAAGACACTCTCCACCCGCCGCGCACAGTCCTTTTCGGTCACCGCTCCGGACTCGGCCAACTCCTCTTGCAGGATTCGTGCCAGTTGGTCCAACGCGGGCCCTATTTCGTTCTCAACCTCCTCTTCGAACGCCATCTGGCACTCCACGATCTGCTGTTCTGTCCAGCCGAGAAACCGTGCAAGGTCCGGCAGTTTCCTCTGCGGAGACGCGAGCGTCCGGTAGTCAATTACAGTTCGGCTTTCTGGAGGAAGCACCTTGTAGCGATCCCAGGCGCGGGCGGCTGTCTGGTCTATTAACCCCGGACCCATGAACGACACAGCTTGGAGCGGCTCGACAAGGCCTGGAGGGTGCAGCACATCCGCGATGCGCCGGATGCAAGGGGCGAACATGTCCCAGAACCTCTCGCCACCGTAGAGTTCCCTCGCTGTCCCGAGGATCTGGGCCATCTCTGGGGTGAGCGCAGGCGTCGTCCCCCTCTCTTGCGCCACCTCGATGAGCGCCCGTAGCACTCTTGCGGAGTCCCTTACCGTCAGTTCATCAGTCCCTTCGATCTCGCCGGTTGGCAGATCTAGCGGGACTTCACTCGCGGTGTCTTCGTCTCCCGGGAACCAGTCCGGGTCCTCGCCCGGGCCTGTGCCGATGCTGCTTGCGCTGACGTCCACGAAGAAGTGCCAGAGGCAGGAGACGAGATCCCCGACCGAGCGTGGCCCGATGCCCTTTACATTCAGCAGATCGGCGACCGTCAATTCGTTGGTCCCCGCAAACAGGTCGGCGTCGCGGAGGGCGTTGAACGTGCGCTGGCTGATTGGGAGAAGTGGGAGTATCGTCCGGTCGAAGCCCTCTGGGCAGACAACCCAGCCCCGGGGCAGCCTGCCGCCCTTTGAGACGATCCTGGCGGCCGGCTCAAGCTCGACTATGTAGCACTCCGCATCGAACTTAGTGATGTTGAGGATGGGCTCGGCCATGGTGGCTTCATTATCGGGCATCGCGGCCCCAGTCACCCCTCCGATTCGCGCTGGCCGCCTCGCTTGGCCCCGTGTCGCAAGCGGCTCGGCGCCAGCGGTGCGCATCGCGGTGAGGGCGGCGTGTATGCCGCAAGCGGCACAGCCAGCGTTCCGGGAAACCGGCGGCCCAGCGCATAGAATGGGCGACAAGCACAAAATGCCCTGCCATACCCTCAATCGACTTCCCCGGTGCCTCGCGGTGTCCGCGCTTGTGCTGCCGGGACTGCTCCCGGCTGCAACGCGCCCCATCGTGATGGGCACGAGAGGTGTGGTCGTTTCAGGCCACCACCAAGCCAGCGACGCGGGTCTCGACATCCTCAAGAAGGGCGGCAACGCCATCGACGCGGGCGTCGCGACCGTCTTTGCGCAAGCGGTCCTAGAGTTCGACCGATTCGGGATCGGTGGTGAAGTGCCGATCCTGATCCACAGCGCGGAGCGCGGCCGGGTCTTCGCCGTCAATGGCCAAGGGCAGGCCGCGCGGAGGGCGACCTTGGCTTGGTTCCGCGAGAGAGGGATCGAGGCCATCCCCGGGGATTGCTTCTTGGCGGCCCCGGTCCCGGCCGTTGTCGGGTCGCTGATTGAGGCTCTCCGTGAATTCGGGACGATGACCCTTTCGGAGGTGCTGGCGCCCGCGATCCGGCTCGCCGAGCAAGGCTTTGCGGTATTTCCCAGCTACCTGCAGAACCTGCAGCGCGTCGAAGGTCGCATGCGGTCGGAATGGCCCACTTCCGCGCGCATATTCTTGCCCGGCGGACGCTTGCCAGAGGTCGGCGACGTGCTCGTTCAAGCGGACTTGGCGCGCACCCTGAGCCGCTTGGCAGAGGCCGAGCGCTCCGCCGCCGGGCAGGGCCGCGAGGCCGGGCTGCAGGCGGCGCACGACGTGTTCTACCGGGGAGAGATGACCGCGGAGATGGTGGCTTTCCAGAAGGGCTTCCCTTGCTTGGACGGCAACGGAGTACAGTCGCCAGGGCTGCTTGAGACTGACGACTTCGCGGCGTTCCGCGCCGTGGTCGAGCAGCCAGAGCGCACCACATTCCGCGGTGTTGACGTGTACAAGGTCGGATTCTGGTCGCAGGGCCCCGTGCTGCTGCAGTCCCTCAACCTGCTGGAAGGCTACGACCTGCGTGCTCTTGGGCACAACACCGCTCCGTATCTTCACCTGCTTGCCGAGGCGATGAAGCTGGCATTCGCCGACCGCGAGTGGTACTACGCCGACCCGGACTTTGTCGGCGTGCCTGAAGAGGGCCTGCTGTCCAAGGAGTACGCGGCAGAGCGGCGCAAGCTCATTGACCCGGAGGAGCCTTCCCTCAAGCTCCGGCCCGGCAACCCGTACCCCTTCCAGCCGCGCCTTGTCGCACACGGCCCGATTCCCGACGCCCTGGACTTCCGGCCCGATCCGCCGGGGACGACCGGTACGAGGGTCGCGGACGCGCGGGGAAATGTCTTCTCCGCGACACCGAGCGGCGGCTGGTTCACCGCGTCTCCGATTGTCGAAGGGCTGGGATTCGTGCTCGGCACGCGTCTGCAGAGCTTTTTCCTCGACGAGACGCGGGCAAATCGGCTAGAACCGGGAAAGCGTCCCCGCACGACGCTAACGCCCACCTTGGCGATGCGGGACGGCAAGCCATTCCTTGCATGGGGCACGCCGGGCGGGGATGTGCAGGACCAGGTGAACCTGCAGTTCCTGCTCAATGTGATCGAGTTCGGGATGGACATCCAGTCCGCCGTTGACGCCCCGTTCATGCAGATCCTGGACTTTCCGCCGTCCTTCTTCCCTCGGGAGACCCGTCCCGGCGTCATGCGAATCGAGGACCGCGTTGAGGAGGAAACGGTGAGCGCCCTTACAGGCATGGGCCACACTGTCGTCCCGGCCGGGGCATGGTCGCTCGGTGACGCGACCGCGATCATGATCGATCCCGATCGGGGCGTCTTCTACGGGGCAGCCAGCCCTCGTCGCGACAAGTCCTACGCGCTGGCCTGGTAGGTGGTCGTTCGGCGGACTCGTTCCGAGCGGGGTGGGGCGCGGTGATACGATGGGGCTCTCCCCGCTTGGCGTGCTGCGGTCTTGGCGCGCCACGGTCCCTCCATGCGCTGGAGCCGGCTGTTTCTCCCTACGTTGCGCGAGGCTCCCGCCGACGCTGAAGTGGCCAGCCACAGGCTGCTGCTGAGGGCGGGCTACATCCGGCAGCTCTCTGCGGGCCTGTACTGCTACCTGTTCCTGGCGCAGCGGAGCCTGCGGAAGATCGAGCGCATCATCCGTGAGGAGATGGACGCAATAGGCGCGCAGGAGATCTACACACCCGAGCTTCACCCGGCCGAGGTCTGGAAGGAGAGCGGACGCTGGCAGGCCATCGGCGACGACATGTTCCGGCTGAAGGACCGCTGGGGCCGGGAGCACTGCCTCGGTATGACTGAGGAAGAGGTTGTAACATTCATCGCGCGCGGGGAGCTGCGGAGCTACAAGCAGCTTCCGCAGATTTGGTACCAGATCCAGGCCAAGTTCCGGGACGAGCCGCGGCCCAAGTCCGGCCTGATGCGCGTAAGGCGCTTCACGATGAAGGACTCCTACACGTTCGACATCGATCGGGCGGGCCTGGACGAGGCTTACCGGAAGCACTACCGGGCGTACTGCCGGATCTTCGGCCGCTGCGGTCTGGATTTCGTGCCGGTGGACGCGCACTCGGGTCCGATGGGCGGAAGTGAGTCGTGCGAGTTCATGGTCCCGTCCCCGGCAGGTGAGGACTGGCTCGTGGAGTGCCGCGAATCGGGCTACAGGGCGAACTTGGAGAAGGCGGTGACCGTGGCCCGGCCCCCGGAGCGGCCCGATCCGGTCGGCAGCGGTCCGCCGGAGGAGTTCGCCACGCCGGGGAAGCGGACGATCGAAGAGGTATCCGAGTTTGACGGCCTTCCCGCGACGTCGCACATCAAGGCGCTGGTCATGGTGGCGAACGGTAAGCCTGTCATGGTCCTGCTGCGAGGCGACCACCAGCTCAGTGCCGTCAAGCTTGCGGAGCAGACGGAGGATCCGCACGTGCGCCCCGCCCACCCAGAGGAGTTGCAGGACTGGATCGGGGCACCGGTCGGCTTTGTCGGCCCGGTGGGCTGCCAGGGCGTCGAAGTGCTCGCGGACAACGCCCTCGTCGACCGCCGAAATATGGTCGCGGGAGCGAACAGGACCGACCGGCACCTGCGCAATGTCACGCCCGGAAGAGACTTTTCGGCGCGATTCGTGGACTTGCGCGAGGCGGAGGACGGTGACTTGGACGTGGAATCGGGCATGCCAGTCCACAGGCGCAAGGCCATCGAGGTGGGCCACATCTTCAAGCTGGGCTACAAGTATTCCGAGTCGATGGGTCTTCGCGTCCTGGACCAGCGGGGCCGCTCCATAGCGCCGATCATGGGCTCCTACGGGATCGGGGTCGAGCGTATCCTGACCGGCTCCGTGGAGCAGAACCATGACCGGCGGGGGATGTCTCTACCGGTCTCCATCGCCCCGTTCGAGGTCGTTGTCACTCCGGTCAACCTCAAGCACGCCGCCCAGCGGGCGGCGGCCGAGAGGATCTACTCGGAACTGTCGGCTGCGGGCGTGGACGTGCTACTCGACGACCGTGCCGAGCGCGCCGGAGTCAAGTTCAAGGATGCCGACCTGATCGGCGTGCCGTTCCGGGCCACGGTTGGGAGGCGAGTAGGGGAGGGGATTGCAGAGATCACCACTCGCAGAACAGGAGCGACGAAAAATGTTACAATAGAGCGGGTCGCGACTGTGTTGCAGCGATTGATCCGCGAAGCCGCGCCCGCGGCCGGAGAGACGAATGGCCCGCCGTAGACGCGCGAAACCGAATGGCCCGCCGAAGCGTCCGACAGGTGGGAAGCAGCGCGTGAGCAGGCAGGGAAATTCGTCGGCCAAGCGGGGGTCCGGCGGGCGGCGGCTTCAGTTGCGCCTCGGCAGCCTCTCCCGTCTGCTGCGGTTCGCCCAGACGCCGTTGGGCACGGCATTGGTGGGCGTGTTCCTGATTTCGTCCGCCGTCGGCGGGGTCGTCTACAACCACTACTACTGGAAGTTCCGCGGTGTCATCGAGCGCCGCATGGACGGCGGCGCCTTCGACAAGACGGCTCGCTTCTTGGCCGTGCCAAGGGTCATTTCCGTCGGGGATCCCGTCACCGTTCCCGCGATTGCGAGGAACTTGCGGTCGGCCGGCTACACCACCGGCCGCGACAATCCTGTCGGTTGGTACGTCAGGGGGGATTCCCACATAGAGATCCACCCCGGGAGCCTGTCCCATTTCGATCCCCTCGTGGCCCGCATCGAGGTGGAGGACGGGCAAGTCGCAAGGATCATCGCCCCCGAATATGCTCAGGAGCTGAATGCCTACAAGCTTGAGCCGGAACTGATTACGAACCAGTTCGACCAAGAGCGGTCCAAGCGGCGACTGTTCAGGTTCGAGGACTTCCCGAAACATCTGGTCGAGGCGGTTATTGCGATTGAGGACCATCGCTTCTACCGCCACTCGGGGATCGACTTCATGCGGACGGCCGGGGCGGCCTTGGAGGGTTTGGCGAACTGGCGGCGCCCTAGGGGCACATCGACGCTGTCCCAGCAGCTGGCGCGCAACTTCTTCCTCACGAGGGAGGTGACGATTCGCCGGAAGCTGGCCGAGGCGATGATTGCCGTGCAGCTCGAGTCCCGCCTGACTAAGGAGGAGATCTTCGAGAACTACGCCAATCAGATCTTCATGGGCCACCAGTCCAGCTTCAACATCCACGGCTTCGGCGAGGCAGCGCGGGCGTTCTTCGACAAGGACGTGCGCGACATCACGCTGGCGGAAGCGGCTCTGCTGGCGGGCCTCCCGCAAGGACCGAGCTATCTGAATCCCTACCGCTATCCGGACCGCGCGAAGCAACGTCGAGGACAGGTATTGGCGGCCATGTTGAGGGAAGGCTTCATCGGCGAGCAAGATTGGGTCGATGCCAGCGCCACCGAGATCGAACTCGCTCGGGGCCACGTGGAATCTAGGGATGCCCCCTACTACATCGATCTGGTCAACCGCACTCTGAGCGGCCGTTTCGAGGCCAAGGATCTGGAGAGGAACAACTACTGGGTGTTCACGACACTGGACAAGCGCCTGCAGGAGATCGCAGTCGGAGCGGTGCGCGACGGCATGCAGTTGGTGGATGAGCGGATCGCGAGGCAGGCGCGTTTCCGGGGCAAGCAGCCTCCCCGCGCCCAGGTGGCATTGGTGGCGATGGACCCCAAGACCGGCGAGATCAAGGCCGTCGTCGGGGGCCGAGATTACGGTGGCAGCCAGCTAAACCGGGCACTGGCGAAGCGCCAGCCGGGGTCTGTATTCAAGCCCTTCGTCTATGCGGCTGCCTTCGACACGGCCCTCGATGCGGAGCGGCGCACGCTGATCGAGCGCGGATATGGGGATTCGCTGCCCGAGTACGCACAGGTCAGCTATCCGCCGCCGCCCGGGCTGCTTACTCCGGCCACGCTGGTGATCGACGAGCCCACGGAATTCGTCTACAGCGACTTCCAGGAGCCGTATGCACCCTCCAACCACTTGGACCACTACTTCGGGCGAATCAGCCTGCGCCTCGCGCTCATGAAGTCGATCAACGTTGCCACGGTCAAGGTCGGCGAGATGGCCGGGTACCAGCGTGTGCTCGATCTGGCCACGCGTGCGGGGATGGGGACTGACATGCTGCCGGTGCCGTCGATGTGCCTCGGCACGTTCGAGGTAACGCCGGTCGAGGTCGCGGCCGCCTACACCGCGTTCGCCAACGCAGGCGTTCGCGTTGAGCCGAGATTCGTGAGATACGTGCGCGACGACCAGGGCACGACCCTCTACGAGAGCAAGGTCGAGGAGAGTACCGTCATCGACAGGCGGGTCGCGTATCTGGTATCGCACATCATGCAGGACGTCATCAAGCACGGCTCAGGAATCCGGGCGCGCGTGCGCTACGGAATCACCGACGCGGCGGGCAAGACCGGGACGGACGACGACGGCTGGTTCGCAGGATTCTCGAACGACCTAATCTGCGTCGTGTGGGTTGGATTCGACGACAACACCGACCTTGGGCTGGAAGGGGCCCATTCGGCCTTGCCGATCTGGGCCATGTTCATGCAGAGGGTCAGGGAGCTGGCCACCTACGAAAATCCCGGGCCGCTGCCCGAGCCCGAAGGTGTCTTGCGCGTTCCAGTGGATCCGGTCCACCAGATGTTGGCCGAAGAGTACTGCAAGCAGTGCCGGGAAGAGGCGTACATCGCCGGCACGCAGCCGGACACCTGGCACATGGCGAGCTTCATTGCCGCAAAGGAGCGCCACGAGCGGGCAGGGCGGGACACCGCCGCGTTCGACTCCCCGATCCTGGTGCGGCGCCGCCCTGGCAGTTTCGCGGCAGAGTCGGGGCCCTAGGGGCTCGGGCGACCGAACCGGGAACGGTTACCAGTTGGGCGGCCGCTCGTAGCCTGGCGGCGTCTCAGTCTGCACCGTCTTGGCCCGGACGGGTGGAGCGTGGGCCTCCTCTTCAGGGACTCCATGCCGCGGGATGAGCAGCCTCGGCTCGCGGTTGATCTTCCCGATTGGCCTCGCGGTCTCGGGCAGCGCGATGCCGGGATCGATAGGCCAGACGGGCCCGTCGCCCACCTCGCTACGAGCCTGTTCCAGCATGGCCGCCAGGCTGGCGACGACTGCGGGCTGCGTTGCGGAGAGGTCGCGGCTCTCTGCAATGTCTTCCTCTAGGTTGTAGAGATCCCCTGTGGTGTGCAGCTTCCAAGGGCCGCTGCGCACGGCTCGCAGCTCGTACCCACGGTAGAAGAAGAAGCGGTCATACGGCGAGTCCCGGGTCGTCCCGCCCATCAGCACCGCCGAGAGGTCATGGCCGTCGACCCGCTCGACGGGGTAGTCCGCCCCGGCGAGCGAGGAGAAAGTCGGCAGGATGTCCATTGTGGACGCCGTTAGCGGATACTCGGAACCGGCCGGGACCGTTCCCGGCCAGTAGGCGATTGTCGGTACGCGGACGCCGCCCTCGTAAGTGGAGCCCTTGCGGCCCCTGAGGGGGCCGGCGCTGCCCCGCGCTGGCCCGTTGTCCGACGTGAACAGAACGAGGGTGTTGTCATCGATGCCGTGTTCGCGAAGCTTGTCGAGGACCTGGCCGACGCTCCAGTCAAGCTCTTCGATGCAGTCGCCGAGGATTCCGTTGGAGGACGCCCCGGTGAACTCCGAGCCCGCCCAGAGGGGAACATGGACCATCGAATGTGGGACGTAGAGGAAGAACGGACCGTCCTTATGACGGTCGATGAACGCCAGAGCTTCATCAGTGTAGGCCCGCGTGAGGAAAGACTGGTCCTCCGGCACCTCTCGCACGACTGCGCCATTCCGCAGCAGCGGGAGCGGCGGGTGGTTGCGGGGATTCAGCGGCATGAACGGGCTCATGTCATTGGAGTACGGCAGCCCGAAGAAATAATCGAAGCCGTGCCGGTTGGGCAGGAACTCCGGCTGGTCCCCTAAGTGCCACTTCCCGACGATCCCCGTGGCATAGCCGCTCTGCTTGAGGACTTCCGCAACGGTGACTTCGGCATCATGGATTCCCTGCGGGTCCCCGGGCATCAGCACCGGGTGCCAGAGTCCTGTCTGCAGGCCGTTGCGGATCGGGTAGCAGCCGGTCAGCAGGGCGGCCCGCGAAGGTGTGCACACCGGATGCGCGTAGAAGCTCGTCAGCTTCATGCCCCCGGTCGCCATCGAGTCGATGCGGGGGGTGCGGTTGACCTCGGAGCCGAATGCCCCCACGTCTCCGTAGCCCATGTCGTCGATGAACACGACAACGAAGTTGGGGCGATCGAGGGGCGGTCGCAGCGCGTCGGGATCCCCGCCGCCGCAGCCCGCCATGACTGCGAGGCCTAGTGTGATCAACGGGTATCGCCACATCGCACTGTCATCTTCCCACCCCCCGAGCCGCGCTGGCAAACGGGAGGGTGCTTGGCTTGCAGGGCCTTCCAACCTGCGCGAATCCGGCGGTTCGCTCAGTCCTCGCTGCCCTTGCCGGTCAGCAGGGCGTAGGCTTCGCGCTTGTGCATGCCGAGTTCCTTCGCGGCAATCTTGATAGCTTCCATGCGCTCGCAGCCGGCCTTCTGCAATTCCCGAACCCGGTCCGGGAGCGAACCCTGAGGGGCGTCGGAGAGCTTGCCGCCCGGCGCGACCAGTATCACCATCTCGCCTCGCACCGCAGACCGCTCCGCCAATGACCGCCGGATCTCCGCCGCCGTTCCTCGAAGGAATTCCTCGTGCAGCTTGGTCATCTCGCGAGCGACCACGACCTGGCTGTCCGGAAACGTCGACTGAATGTCGGCAAGCGTTGCCAAGATGCGGTGGGGTGCTTCGAACAGTACTAGCGTTGCGCGTGTCCTCCGCAACTCCTGAAGAGCGGTCAAGCGCTTGCCCCGGCGCCTCGGGAGGAATCCACGGAATAGGAAAGCGTCCGTCGGCAGCCCGGAGGCGGCCAGGGCTGTCACCGCGGCACAGGGCCCGGGCACTGGTACGACGCGGATGCCGGCGGCCACCACTGCCCGGACGACGCGATACCCGGGGTCCGAGATCGTCGGCGTGCCCGCGTCCGTGACCAGAGCAAAGGACTCTCCTCGGAGGATGCGGTTGCAAATGTCGGCCGCTCTCGTCTTCTCGTTGTGGTCGTGGCAGCTCACGAGCGGCGTCCGGATTCCGTAGTTCCGCAGCAGCGACTTGGTGCGGCGCGTGTCCTCGCACGCGATGGCGTCAACTTCTCGCAGCGTCCGCAGCGCCCTTTGAGTAATGTCTTCGAGGTTGCCTAAGGGCGTCGAGACCATGAACAGGACTCCTGCTTCCATCCGATTCACGTTAGTCTCGGCGGCTGTGCAGGCCCCCGCCGCGCCGGCCAGTCACTCGGCCACCGATGCTTGCCGACCGCGGCCTTCCTCGATGGGTCCGTAAGGCGGCCCGTCCGTCGGTCGCCGCCCGCTGCCAGTGGCGGTGGGCGTTCAAGAGCCCTCGCCCGCGACCTCTCTCAGGTAAGCGACAATCTGCGCTACCTCTCCCGGCGAGTAGGTGTCGTCTAGATCGTCTGGCATGCCAGAGCGCTCCACAACCGCCTGGTCGAGAATGTCGGCCTTGCGCACCGATCGCAGAGGGGGTGGCACAGCTGCGGAGTCGTGGACACGGATCCACACTTCGGTCTCCTCCGCGAGAACTCCCCGTACGGTCTCTCCGGAGCGCAGCCGCAGTTCCACCTGTTCAAACCCGAACGCGATCGAACGGTTCGGATCCAGGATGTCGAGGCTCAGATCTTCGGCGGATCGCGACCGTGCCGCAAGGGCGAGGTTCGGGCCGATGGCGGTTCCCAATGCGCCGATCCGGTGGCAGACCCCGCATCGGCGCTGCCGCGTGAGGTCGAAGAACAGGTCCCTGCCGCGCACCGCGTCGGCGGATAGAGTGCGCGGCGCGGTCGGCTCCTCTGCGAGTCCTGTGGTGATCATGGCATCCGGGCCCGAGGGCGGATCTGTCGAGAGGCTCAGGACGTATGCCGTCACCGCCCAGATCGCCGTGTCTGGGATTACGCCTCTCCACCCCGGCATGCTCGTGCCCGGCAATCCCTCGGCGGTGATGCGAAAGAGGTCGTGGGGATCCCAAGCCCTAGAGCGGAGGGCTGGGCCGCGGGCCGCTGCCCCCTCCGAGCCGTGGCAGTAGCCGACAGCACAGCTCTGTGCGAAGTGCTTGGCCCCGTCGGCGATCAGTCCGGGGTCGGAGACGTCGATCGCCTCTGCATTGAGCCAAGCCGACGAAACGAGCAGGAGTCCGGCGGTCGCCCTGATCATTCGGAGCCCTCCGGCAGGGAAAACGCGAAAATCGACGATCCCGAAGGAAAGTCCGCCGCCTCGGGCCAGAGCTGCGTCGTGAGGCCCGCAAGCGCGGATCCCCAGCCGCTCGGGGTGGCGACGAACTGTCGGCCATCGATCGCGTAGCTCACGGTCGAGCCGCGGTGGCCTGAGCCGGTCCGGAAGCCCCACAGCTCGCGCCCGGTGTCCGCGTCAAGCGCGAAGAAGCGCCCCGTTGCGTCTCCGGTAAAGACCAGCCCCCCGGCTGTGGCGAGCTGGGATGCCAAGAGGGGGTACTTGTGCTCGTAGCGCCATTTTCGCTCGCCCGTCACAGGGTCGTACGCCGACAAGTGCGAGTGCGCGGGCCCGCTGCGGGGGTGCTCCATCTCGAACTCGCCGCCAAAAAATGGCATCCCTTCGCGAGGCTCCTCGCGTCGCACCGTGACCGTCTGGCACCATTCCAGGCCGGTCGAATAGAACCATCCGGTGGCCGGAGAGTAGGCTCCGTGGTTCCAGCTCCGTCCACCCCCGATCGCCGGGCAGATGAATGTCCGCTCGCCCACCGCAGGCTCGTTGCGGCCGAGAAGCTCGCCAGAAGGCCCTATCCCGTCGATCCAGTTCGAGTTCTCCACCAGCGGCCAGGCGCCAAGGAACTCGCCGCTCCCGCGGTCCAGCAGCCACACATACCCCGACTTGGACGGGTTGAGCAGCGTTTTTCGGACCTCCCCATCCACCTCCAGGTCAAGGAGAACGATCTCATATGCCGAGTCGTAGTCCCAGACGTCGTGGGGAATTTGCTGGTAGTGCCACCGAAGATGTCCCGTGTCGGGATCGAGAGCAACGATCGAGTCCGTGTAGAGGTTGTCCCCCTCGCGGTCCTCGCCGTAGAAGTCCGCTGCCGGGTTGCCGACTGCCCAATAGAGCAGGTCCAGTTCAGCGTCGTACGTGCCCGTGATCCAGGTCGAGCCGCCCCCATACCGCCAGGAGTCGCCCTCCCAGCTGTCGTGCCCCGGCTCTCCCGGTGCAGGAATGGTCCAGAACCGCCACCTGTGGCGCCCGGTCTTTGCGTCGTACGCATTCAGGTAGCCGCGGTGCGCCGAGTCTCCGCCGGTCACGCCCGTGATGACCAGATCCTTGACCACGAGCGGCGCTGAAGTGATGTTGCAGCCGCACTGGGCGGCATTCTCGACCTCGACCCGCCAGACCTCTTCGCCGGTATCGCGATCCAGCGCCACGACGTGGTTGTCCAGCGTTCCCATGTAAACCAGGCCGTAGGCCACGGCAACGCCCCGGTTCCAAGTCCCATATGTCCCGGGGATCGTCTCCGGTTCGGGGTAGTCGTAGCGCCACAGCATTTCACCGGTGGCGGCATCGAGGGCGAACACATGGTTCCAGGCTGACGACACGTACATCACGCCGTCCACTACGAGCGGCGCGGCCTGCAGCCCACCGTCCGGAATGCCGGTCTCAAAGGCCCACACGGGCCGCAGCTCGCTAATGTTGGCGCGGTTGATCTGGTCCAACGTGCTGTAGCGCCATGCCTCGTACGACCCGTAGTAGGTCAGCCAATTGGAGGGCTCGCCGCCGGCGGCTTCCAGTCGTTTTGAGTCCACCTCGGCTGCAACTAGTGGCGCGACGGCTGCCAAAGCCAGCGACCCCAGCATTGCCACTGACAGTCGTAGCAGGGGACGCCCGCTGGGATCGGACTGCTGAAGCGAGGATCGCGGCCGTTCCGGGCTGCCGGGCACCTTCTGGATCATTGCTCCTGCGCTGAAGATCACCGCGTGCGGCCGAAGTCCGACTCCCGACCCCAGCGCCATTCTCATTATGGACCGCCACTTCGTGCGGGCCGCGGCGGGTTAGCATGTGGTTTGGGTGCCCGCCGATCCCGGACGGGCGGCCAAGCTAGGCGCCATGCGAATCCGAGTGCGGCGGGGCGGTCTCATCGCGGTCTGGGTTTTGGTGCCACTGCTGGTAGCTGGGGTAGCGTGGAAGGCCCGCTCGGCGCCCGCTGGCCCGACGGTTGGGAGTGACCCTGCCCTTGAAATGTCATTCGAAGAGCAGGCCCGGCCGTTCTTGGCCAAGCACTGCCTTCCGTGCCACAGCGCGGACACGGCAATGTCCGGTGTCCGCGTCGACGAATTGAACGGGCGGCTGGAGGAGCATCACCTGCGGCTGTGGGGGGTTGTCCGCTCGCGCATCAGTGATGGCTCCATGCCTCCGGAGGGGGCGCCCCAGCCCTCGCCTGAGGAGAGAGGCCGCATGGCTGAGTGGATCGGTCGTGCGCTTGACGTTGCCCGGTCCAGGCCAGACCTCAAGAACGGCCTCGTGCGGCGGCTGACCGTAGCTCAGTACAGGAACTCGCTGCGAGAGTTGCTCCATCTTGAGGATGACCTGACCGACACGTTGCCTCCGGATGCGGTCTCCAAGGACGGATTCGTGAATAACGCGGCAACCTTGGACCTGTCACCGCTGCAGATGGAGGCGTACCTGGACATCGCAGGGGAGGCGCTCGACAGGGCCATTGTGAACCCTGACGCGCGACCCGCGATCCAGTCCTTCCGTGTGGACTTGGGCAAGTCCATCAATCCTGACGCGCTTGACGAGCAGCTCATTCTCGGGGCCAACAGCCAGCTGCTGGAGAACGCTGACTACGTGGTCACCGAGCCGGCCCTGAAAAAGCCATTTGCGTTCCACGCGGACCCGGTTCGCACCAAGTTCCGCTTCATCGAGGGCTACAAGGGCAATGCCACGGTGCGCGGCTGGCGGGACTTCGACAGCATCTACCATGCCATCTTCGCGGGCATGCGCGGCAGCAGGGGCTATCCCAAGGGGAACCCATTCGACCTGATCGCTGAGGGCCTTCTGCTGCGGCCCGCGATCCCTAACGATGCGATCTTCAGGCTGGACGGGACGTACGGTCCCAAGGCGAACTTCAAGGTCTCCGTGCGCCAGCTGCCGGACGAAGGCCGCTTTCGGGTCACCGTGACGGCCGCGAAGTACCCGGACGGACTGCTGCTGAATCCCGGAATCAGACCAAGGGATCCCCTCGGCCCGAGCGTGCTCGTACTGCATTCTCCAGGTCCCGAGTCCACCCTACTCATCCCGCAGGCTGGGATCTATCAGGTGGACGCCTATGAGGCGGGAGGGCAGCGCGCCATGCCGGCACCCGACGCGATGCGGCTGCGGGATGGACTGTTCGGGCCGTGGCCAGACGAGAGCGCACCTCCAAGACTGATGCGCGGCGGGGCCACCTTGGTCGGCTCGCCGCTAGGCACAGCCGTCAGCCTGATGGGCGACGACGCGGCTGCGGTCATTGAGGCCGACGACATCCCCGACGTTGGCGAGGGAGACTTCACAGTGGCGGCTTGGATCTTTCCCAGGCAGCGCCGGGCGGCCGGCATTGTGTCGCGGGGAGGACACGAGTACACGCACGGGTGGTTCTTGGACCTAGCCGACAACAGAGGGACGCTGCGGTTTGAGACCACCGGACCGGACCGCGAGAGCAATGGTAGGCTTCTGTCCCCGCAAGGCGTCGTCCGTGCCAAGTCTTGGCAGCATGTATCGGCGATCGTTCGCAGGGAAGGGCAGTCCACGCTCTACGTGAACGGGTATGCGGTCGCGAAAGGCGAGATCGGTCCGGACGACTTGGATAACGCCGAGATTTCGCTCCAGTTGGGGAGGGTCGCGGATGCGCTGCCCTTGGTCGGGTCGGTGGCTGATGCTCGCGTCTATCGCCGTGCTATCTCAGAGGCCGAGCTCCAGGCACTGCTGGAGAACGGTCGGGAATTTGCCGTGCCGCCGCCAGACCAGCCCCGCTCACTGACACTGCGGCTCGGCAGCCGGGAGTTCTCGGGACTCTTGCAGCAGCCGGCATTCCTTGCCGTCAGGCTGTCAAATGGGCCCCTGCGCCTGAACGCGGACTACGCCGGTGTCCGAGCCTTGGACAAGCTGGTCCTGACTCCGCTGGCGGCCGACGACCCGACGGCGGCAGCTTTCCGTGCGTTCGAACGTCGCTCGCCGCTCCTTGGCGTCCACCTCGGCTTGCGCCGCGACTGCGGCAGCACGCTTGCTCCAGTGGGGTCCCCGTTCGCAGTCTCGAGCCTGACACCCTCGCGATTCGTGTTCGATGGTGCGATCCGCGACTTCCCGAGCCCCGACGTCGAGAAGGACAACGTCAACTACCTGGCCGGGATCCGTGAGATTGGCGTACGCAGCGAATACACCGACGGGCGCGACATGCCGCGACTGCTGGTCCACTCGGTCCAGTTCGAGGGGCCGTACTACGAAGTGTGGCCGCCCAAGACGCACACGGCGATCTTTGCCGATTCTGACCACAAGTCCAATACGCAGGCGTACGCGCGGCAAATCTTGGCGTCCTTCGCCACCCGCGCCTACCGTCGGCCGGCATCGGACGGTGAAGTAGCCGCCCTGATGGATGTGTTCCACGGTTCGCTCCGGTCCGGCGCCGGATTCCGAGGGAGCATCAAGGATGCGCTGCAGGTGACGCTGACGTCGCCGCAGTTCCTGTTTCTCGCCGAACGCAGCGAGACTCCCGATGCGGAGCCGCTGGACGGATTCGAATTGGCGTCGAAGCTGTCGTATTTCCTGTGGAACGGCCCGCCTGACCGGCAGTTGTTGGATCTGGCATCCTCCAGCCTGCTGCGCGACCGGCTCGAAGCGCAAGTCCGACGGATGGTCCGCGACCGCCGCTTTGGCCGCTTTCTCGACGAGTTCGCGGCGCAATGGCTAAGCCTAGGCCGATTCGACGTACTGGAGCCGGACAGGGAGCGATTCCCTGACTTGACCACCCACGTGCGGACCCAGCTGCGAAGGGAGCCGGTCCATTTCGTTGGTTTTCTGATGCGGGAGAACCTGCCCGTGCGGAACCTGATCCGCTCAGACTTCCTCGTCGCGAACGAGGTCGTCGCCAGCTACTATGGCCTGGACGAGGGCCCTGATTCGGGCTTCGGGTTCGTGCCTGTCACCCACGCTCGACCGGAACTCGGGGGACTGCTGTCGCAGGCGGCCATCATGGCTGGCCTGTCCGACGGACGCGAGTCCAATCCGGTCAAGCGTGGCGCTTGGCTGGCCCGCAAGATCGTGGCCGAGCCTCCGGACGACCCGCCGCCCAACGTGCCCGACCTTGACGAGAGTACGGAAGGCCTTCCGCTGCGGGAGCGCCTCGAACGGCACCGCAGCATGCCGGGCTGCGTCCAGTGCCACCTCAAGATCGACCCTTGGGGGGTTGCGCTCGAGCAGTTCGACGCGTCCGGACGGCTCAAGCGGGAGCCGGTGGACGCGGCTTCGACGCTCCCCGACGGATCGAGCGTGGACGGCATCGAGGGCCTGCGGCGCTATCTCAGCGAGGAACGCGTCGACCAAGTCGCCTTCAGCGTCCTGAAGCACTTGGCGACCTATGCCGTCGGTCGCGATCTCACCTTCAATGAGATAGACTACTTGAAAACAGACGGATTCAGGCTCAAGGCGGGAGGCTATCGCATGCAGGACATGCTGCGATACGTCGTGGGCAGCAAGCTGTTCCTTGAGAAGTAAGGCGGTGACTGTTGCCGCTTGATGGATGGAATTGATGCCGAGATTGCAGAGGATTGACAGGCGAGCGTTCCTGCAAGGGATCGGCGGGGTTTCCTTGGCTTTGCCGGTCTTGGACGCGATGGGCGCGGAGGTGAGCGACACCATCCCACGACGGTTCTGTGCGCTGTACACGGCCAACGGCATGTCCCTCCCCAGACCGCAGAACGCCATCGATGAGTGGAGCTGGTTCCCGACTGCCGAGGAGGACGGGGAGTTTGTCTTCGGGAAGTCAACGGAACCGCTGCAGCCGTTCCGGGAACAGCTCAGCTTCATGGGTGGCCTGTTCCACCCCAGCGGCCCCAAGGCAGACCCACACACATGCTCCGACATGTGGCTGACCGGCGCGCCGCTGCATAACCCCGAGCCGGGCACGTACAACTCGGTCGCGCTGGACCAGATCGTCGCCCGGCACACGAAGCAGTTCTGTCGGCAGCCGTCCTTGGTTCTCTCGATCGATGCCGGAACTGGCTTTCTGTCACGGACAGGGACGATCTCTTACAACTTGGAGGGACGCCCGATCCCCGCGGAGAACAATCCTCGCCGCATCTTCAACAGGCTCTTCCGCGGTGACCGCGAGGAGATGGGCTCCGAGCGCTCGCGCCTTAGGCGCCGAATCAAGCTCGTAGACGCTGTTGCCGATAGCGCCCGATCGTTGGACCGCATGCTCGGCAGATCCGACCGCCACCGGATGGACGAGTACCTGACCTCCCTCAACGAGATCGAGTCGAGGATGATCGCCTCGGAGCGCTGGATCGACGTGCCCCTCAAGGAGCAGGACCATTCGCACCTAAACCTCGACGCGACTTCGGAGGGGGATCCGGCGGAGTACTACCGAACGATGTTCGACCTGATCGCCTTGGCGTTTGACGCCGACATCACCCGCTCGGTCGCGTTCATGCTGAACCGCGAGGACGGAATGGGCATCAGCGACACGTTCCCGCTGAAGCTTGGGTTGTCGGCCACCCACCACAAGCTCTCGCACGCCACCGATAAGCAGGGCCAACTGGACTTCGCGCGGTATGACCTGTTCCTGAGCGAGCAGCTTGCGCGTTTCTTCGGCCGGCTCGAGGGCTACCGCGACCGGCAGGGCACGCTGCTGGACAACACGATCGTGCTCTACGGCAGTGGTGCGAGCACCACGCACACGCCCCGCAACCTGCCCACCATGGTGGCGGGCGGTGTCGGCATGGGATTGCGCCACGGGGCGTACTGGCGCAACGGCGAAACGAGGATGTCGAACATGTACCTCAGCATCCTCCGCAGCCTCGGCATCGAGGTGGAGGGCTTCGCAGACAGCACTGGCACGCTGACAGGTTCGATCTTCACGAAGGCGTAGGGTAGGGCGCCACCCACGATTCCGATTCGGCGGCCCGCCGAGGCACAGGCGGCGTCGGCTGATCAGATCTCCAGCCTGCGTGCCGCTTGCACGATGTGTTCGCAGGCCCGTACGGTGTTCGCCATCATGGTCAGCGTCGGGTTGACGGACCCGAGGCTCGGAAACGCCGCGCCGTCGGTGACGAACAGGTTCTTGACGTCGTGGGCCTGGCAATGGGCGTTCAGGACGGAACTCTTGGGATCGGCCCCCATCCTTGCCGTGCCGACTTCGTGGATGCCGTCACCCGGGACTTTTGGCGCTTCCGCCGTGCGAATGTCCACTGCACCAGCGGCTTCGAGCATCGCAGCGCCCTCTTCGAGGCTGTCGGCGAACAGGGCGAGTTCGTTGTCGCTCCATCGCATGTGAATTCGCAGGACCGGGATTCCCCACGCGTCGACCACACCGGGGTCTAGGTCGACGAAGTTGTCGAAGCTGGGCAGGCACTCGCTGAATGCGTGAACACCCACCTGCCAGAAGGCGTCCTCGTGCACTGCGCGCTTGAAGCTCCTCCCGAAGCCCGGTGACGCGGTGGCGAAGCGGGGGCTCGCGCCTCCTTGGTAGCTGAAGCCGCGGAACACGCCATTTGTGTGAGAGCGGTCGACGTTCCGAAAGCGGGGGATGAAGATTCCATTGGGGCGCCGCGGTGGCCCGTGCCAAGGGCGGGCCCGTCCCAGCTTGGGCAGACGGCCGCTGACGGTCGCACCGTACATATGGTCCATCAGGTATCGTCCGAGCATGCCGCTGGAGTTACCCAGGCCCCAAGGGGCGGAATTGAGCAGGATGCGAGTCGACTCCAGGGTGGAAGCGCACAGCACGACCACCTTGGATCGGAGCTCCCGGGGTCTGCGCGTCAGACGGTCGAAGTACGCTACGCCGGATGCGAGGCCGCTAGCCGGATCGGTGGTCACGTGGGAGACGACGGCGTCCGGGAAGACCGTCAGGAGCCCCGTCTGGCTGGCCGCGGCCAGCGTACTGAACGGGCTCGAGAAGTAGGAATAGGTCGCGCACCCACGATTGCACGGGCCGCAGTAGTGGCAAGCGGCCCGGCCCTGCAGCGGTGATGTCAGCACAGCTGACCGGCCGATCGTAACCGGCCGTCCGAATGAACGCTCGACAGACTCCTTGAGGATCCTCTCACCACAGTTGAACTCCATTGGTGGCAGGAACTCGCCGTCCGGAAAGTGCGCGAGGCCCTCGGCCCGTCCGCTGATCCCGATGAAGCGCTCCACCTTGGCGTAGTACGGGGCCATTCCGGCGTGGTTGACCGGCCAGTCGACGCCAATCCCGTCACGGCTGGCCGCCTTGAAGTCCAGATCGCTCAGGCGATAGCTCTGCCGGCCCCAGACCAGCGAGCGTCCGCCCACGGCCCGCACCCGCACCCACACGAACGGCTTGCCGGGCGGCGTCGTGAAGGGATTCTCAACATCGTTCGCGAACCACCGGTAGTTGACTTCCGAACATGCTCCCTGCTTCGCGTGCATCGGCCTGCTGCGGGCAATCTCGGGCGACGCCACTCCGTTGGGCCTGTTGTCCCGATACTTGAGCTCATAGGGCGGGACGTGCTCACCGAACTGGTCCGGCGTGGTCAGAGGACCGGCATCGAGGACCACCACGCGCAACCCGGCCTCTGCCAGCTCCTTGGCTGCCCAACCGCCGGTGGCGCCTGACCCGACAATGATCGCGTCAGGCGGGTCCCTGTGGAGCTCGTTGAGACGGGAGTCCGACTGCATTCTTCTGGCCGCGACGACACACGGGGAACAAGCGCAGCGAGTGTGGGGCACATTCTCGCACCGTCGACTGCTCCGGCCCGACTCGCCATAACGGCACCGTCAGCGCCAGCGTTCTGGAGGATGCAGAGCTATCAGTGCTGTGCGGAGTCCTTGGCACGAGGCGGACTTGAATTGCTGTGCCCGGAGCCGATTGTAAGCAGGCGACTTCACCAATACGAAGAGCCATTGAGACTTGATTCTGCAATGTCGTGCGTCTGCCGACAGATTCGTTGCTGCATGGGCCCCCTGACCTCAGCGAGTGGGAGTCGGCGTGGGGCGGTGACAAAGACACGGGCCTCATGTCCCGACCGCATGCCGAAGTGCGCTCTGTTGCCCTCGAAGAGGCCGGGGGACGGGCCTACGCGATCTTGGCTCTCCGGGAACTAGAACGTGACGTGGCGTCGGCCCTCTGGCGCTGGCTGGCCAGCAAACAGTCGATGTTGGCTGCGTCGGGCAAGTTTTTGTTGCCGGGATGTCAATAAAACGGCCTGTCGGGGTACTACCCGATTGAAGGGGTTGCGCAGTGCTGCCCCGAGAGAGGCGCAGGCAGATTCAATGTTTGATGCGGTTTAACGCGGCGCGTCGATTGAGCTGGT
>JAPPMC010000021.1 GCA_028819235.1 Bryobacterales bacterium | reverse complement strand
AACAACGACAAGGCCGGCCGCCGGGCCCTGCGCAACTGGCTGCGCAAACACGGCGACCAGCGGGCCGTCTTCGAACCCACCGGCCGCTATCACCGCAAGCTCCACCAGTGCCTCTTCGACTCCGGCATGGAGACGGTCCTCGTCAACCCGCTGCGCTCGCGGCGCTTCGCCGAGGCCATCGGCAGCCTCGCCAAGACGGACCGCGTGGATGCTGCCATGCTGGCCCGCTTCGGCACCCTCGAAAACCTCGATGCGACCGACCCTGCACCGGAGAAGCAGCAGAAGCTCAGCGATCTGCTCGCCATGCGGCGCAAGTTTCTCGAATATCTCGACGCCCTGCGCAAGCTGCGGTCCGAAGTCGGCACCGATGCCGAGGTGCACATGACCGCGATCACGGCCTTGCGGGAGGACATCGGCAGCTGCGAAAAGGCGATGTTGGCTTGCGTTGCCAGCGACGACGAACTTTCCCGTCGCGCTGCCATCATCGCGTCCGTTCCCGGCTTGGGCCCCATCAACGCAGCTTCCCTGTGCGCCGACATGCCGGAACTCGGCTCGCTCGGTCGGCGCCAGGCCGCCTCCCTCTTGGGAGTCGCGCCCTTCGCCTCCGACTCTGGCGGTCACCGCGGTCGGCGTGCCATCCGCGGAGGCCGTGCCGAACCCCGCCGCCTGTTCTACATGGCGGCTATGTCGGCAAAGAATTGGGAACCGGGCTCCAAGAGCCTTTACAATCGCCTCGTCGCTCGCGGCAAGCCCCACAAGGTGGCCATGGTGGCGGTCATGCGACGGCTCATCGGTGTGATCAACACGCTGTTGCGTGAAGACCGCATGTGGCAAAGCGAGTGCCCCTCCCGTCCGCTGGAGGCCGCTGCGTGAACTCTCCCCTCCGCTCCTGTGCGAAGCGTTCTGCCTGGCCAAATTTGGCACGGGCAGCCTGGGTCCCACCGCCCTGCCGAGGCGGCGAGAAAAAGATGATGCTGATTGATCTCCGGTTCGTTGAGATTCTTACCTTGCATCGCCTCAGCCCCTTGACGAACCCCACGGAAGCTCACATGCCCCAAACGGTGATCGGCGCTCGGAGCGGCTCCGGGCTCCTTGTGAAGATCCGCTCCTTCCACGTCTTCCCCGGGCGCATGTCGAAGACCACCAAGTGCCCCGACTCTGCGCCGCACAGGTCCATGTAGGACTCCGTCTGCCGCAAGCCCTCGCGGATTACGCTCTCCGGTCTGGAGCGGTCGCCGACCACCTTGCACTCGATGACGTGCTTGCTGGGGTTCGAGTGCGGTGTGCCGCCGGGCCGCGGCCATTCGATGAGCAAGTCGCTTCGCCTGCGGGCGACGGCGTACTCCCGGGTGATGCGTCCGCCGCCGTTGACTACGCGGTGCAGGTAGGACTGCAGCACCAGGTGAGGCCCGGCTTCGCGGTGTCCGTAGCGCTTCAGCCACGCTTCCGAGTTCTCGCGGAAGTAGCCTTGGAACGCTTCCAGGAGCTTCGGGAGGTCCAGGCTGCCGTCCTTGCGGACATACCAAGTCGGTGTGACAAGGCGCTCGAGTTCCGAATTCTGCGCGCGAGTCAGCTCGCGAGGGATGACCTCGGCGTAGATGGGGTTAGCCATGCGGACCGGGCCGGAGGCCGCCACGAGTCCGAGGTCGCGGACGTATTCCAGATCGCGCTCGGAGTAGCGGTTGTTAACGGACCCGGCGATCATGGGCAGGATTACGCGGCGGACGCGCTGCTCACGGAGCTGGTTGGCAAGCTGGTCGAGGTGGGTGACGCGGTTGACGACGAGGGCCTCCTTGGCCTGGTCGATGGCGGCCAAGGCGATGGGTCGGCTGCGGTCGCGGCCGGCCTTGTCCTTGAAGCAGGCCTGGAGGGCCAGGGCGTTGACCAGCCAAGGCTGGCCTTGGGTGAGGTGCCAGATCCGGTCGACCGCGCCGGGTGCGAACTCTTGTCCGGATTCGGAGGTGTGCTGGCCCAGCAGCGAGCGCACTTCGGCTTCCGTGAGGTCTCCCAGCCGCAGCGACTCGGCCTTGATGTTGAAGGCGCTGCCCCAAGTGACGTTTTCCCCTAGCGAGGAGGAGAAGATGCGGTAGTCGCGGGGGTCGCGCACGCCGCACAGGATGATGCTCTGCGGGAAGCCGCGCGGTCTCTGGTCATAGCCCGCGCGGAGTTGTCGCAGGACGGAAATCAAGGAGTCACCCACAAGGGTGTCGATTTCGTCGATGAGCAGGACCAAGGGTTTTTCGCTGGCTTCGGACCAGAGCGTGAGCATCTCGTCGAGAACGCTGTCCGGGCCGCAGGCGGTCAAGAGGCCGGGCTGAGCCGATCTGACAAAGGTGTCTCCCAGCATCATGCGAGCGCGCTTCCCCATCTGGGTCAAGATCGCGCGCATGGCGCGCCCGACATCCTCCCGGGCAGTCTGGGCCGGTTCCACATTCATGTACAAGCAGGCGTAGTCGCCTGCGGCGTTGAGCTTGTCGGCGAGGGCCAAGAGGGTCGAGGTCTTGCCGGTCTGGCGGGGGGCGTGGAGGACGAAGTACTTCTCTCTTTGGACAAGTCTCAGGATCTCCGGCAGGTCCACACGCTCCAGGGGCGGGATGCAGTAGTGCTTGGCGGGTTTGACAGGGCCTTCGGTGTTGAAGTCTCTCACGTTCACCCGAAGTATGGCATGGGCACCAGAGGCTGGGGGCCAGCCGAAGCCTACATGGTCAGGGAAGTTGAATTGAAGCTTCCGGCTGGCTTGCCCGCAAGGGCGGTGGACACTGCAAAAGGGGCCACTTCCTTCTCCGTCCGCGCGCCACTGCCCCTCCTGCAGCGGCGAACCGCGCTTCGAGACGACCAAGAACCTGCGGACACGGCCATTGGTGGGGATGATCTGGTTGCGGTGGTGGCGGTCCGATGTCCAACTCCGGCGGCGTTCGACACTTGGCGCCGCCCAAGGGCCGGCATCGAATGGGGGAGCGGCGCAACGTGGACGTCGGCCCGGCTACGGGCATCGGACGGGATGGCGAAGGGCGAGTCGTGCGGGCTGCCCGGCTGATTGTTCCTGCGCAACACCCACTTGCCCGTCAACCTTCGCGGGCGAATGTCGGAGATCACCGAATGTCCCGACTCCTTTCCGCGGTCGATTGTGTGCCGGCCCGTTTGCGAGGCGCCCACACGGCCAGCAGCTTCTGCGCCGGGTCGCAGCTTGGGCAGGACTTGGCGCAAGAGCATCGGCGGGACGGGAGATTCCTTGGGCGTAGACCGGCGGGGGCGGGAGGTCCGGCCCGAGCGAGCTTGGAACTGATGTGGCTGGGCTTGGACCCGGCTTCCCGCCGCAGGCGACGGGGGAGGCGGACCCCTCGGGGCGGGTTACGAGTGAAACGGCGTTGTCGATCGCGGCAGAGGAGGTTGCCGAGTCGGCGTCGCACCGGGATGCTGAAGCTTCCCGCAGTGAACCAGGTTTACTGCGGCGAGCTGTGACGGCGATATTGGCGGTGGCGTCGCTGCGGTTCGCGTTCGTCGCCTCAGTCTCGCTCACATGCCCCACACAGTTATCCGTGCTTGGACCGGCTCCGGGCTCCTCCTGAAGATCCGCTCCCTCCAGGTCTTCCCCGGGCGCATGTCGAAGACCACCAGGTGTCCCGACTCCGCGGCGCAGAGGTCCATGTAGGACTCGGTCTGCCGCAAGCCCTCGCGGATGACGCGCTCCAGCCCGGAGCGTTTGCCGACCACCTTGCACTCGATGACATGCCTACTGGGGTTGGAGTGCAGCGTGCCGCCGCGCTGCGGCCATTCGATGAGCAAGTCGCTTCGCCTGCGGGCGACGGCGTACTCCCGGGTGATGCGTCCGCCGCCGTTGACGACGCGGTGCAGGTAGGACTGCAGCACCAGGTGGGGCCCGGCTTCGCGGTGACCGTAGCGCTCCAGCCAAGCTTCGGAGTTCTCGCGGAAGTAGCCTTGGAACGCTTCCAGCAGCTTCGGGAGGTCCAGGCCGCCGTCCGTGCGGACATACCAAGTCGGTGTGACAAGGCTCTCGAGTTCCGAATTCTGCGCGAGGGTCAGCTCGCGGGGGATGACCTCGGCGTAGATGGGGTTCGCCATGCGCACGGGGCCTGCGGCCGCCACCAGGCCGAGGTCGCGGACGTATTCCAGATCGCGCTCGGAGTAGCGGTTGTTGACCGAGCCGGCGATCATGGGCAGGATTACGCGCCGGACGCGGTCCTGGCTGAGCTGCTTGGCAAGCTGGTCGAGGTGTGTGACGCGGTTGAGGATAAGGGTTTCCTTGGCTCGGTCGATGGCTGCCAGGTGGATGCGCCGGCTGCGGTCGCGGCCGGCCTTGTCCCCGAAGCAGGCCTGCAGGGCCAGGGCGTTGACCAGCCAAGGCTGGCCTCGGGTGAGGTGCCAGATCCTGCCGAGCACGCCGGGTGCGAACTCTTGGCCGGTTGCGGCGGTGTGCTGGCCGAGGAGGGCCCGCACTTCGACCTCGGTGAAGTCTCCCAGCCGCAGCGACTTGGCTGTGACGTTAAAGGCGCTGCCCCAGGTGACGTCCTTTCCGAGGGAGGTGGAGAAGATGCGGTAGTCGCGCGGGTCGCGCACGCCGCACAGGATGATGCTCTGCGGGAAGCCGCCCGGTCTTTGGTCATAGCCTGCCCTGAGCTGCCGCAGGACGGAGATCAAGGAATCGCCGAGGAGCATGTCGATCTCGTCGATCAGCAGGACCAAGGGTTTTTCGCTGGCTTCGGACCACAGGGTGAGCATCTCATTGAGAACGCTGTGAGGGCCGCACTCGGCCAAGAGGCCCGACTGGGCTGATCTCACGAAAGTGTCTCCCAGCATCCTGCGCGCGCGCGTGCCCAGTTGGGTCAAGATCGCGCGCATGGCTTCTGCGACGTCCTCGCGCGCAGTCTGGGCGGGCTCCACATTCATGTACAAACAGGCGCAGTCGCCTGTGGCGTTGAGCTTGGCGGCGAGGGCCAGGAGGGTCGACGTCTTACCTGTCTGGCGGGGGGCGTGGAGGACGAAATAGCGCATGTCCTCGACCAGTTCCAGGACCTCTTCGAGGTTGATGCGGCTGAGGGGCGGGATGCTGTAGTGGCGCTCGGGAACCATGGGCCCCTCAGTGTTGAACTTTCTCACGTCTGCCCGAAGTATGGCATGGGCACCAGAGGCTGGGGGGCAGCCGAAGCCCAGATGGTCAGAGAAGTCGAACCGAATTCCGCAGCCGCCTTGTCGGCAAAGGCGGCCGACACTCAAACGGGGCCACTTCCTTGTCCGTCCGCGCGGCACTGCCCCGGCTGCAACCTGCCCTTGCCCAACAAGTCACGAGCGGGGCTCCTGCTGAGACGTGTCTAGAGGGGGTTCGAAGCGGTCCCTGAGCTCGTACGCTTCGGCCATGATGGTCAC
>JAPPMC010000307.1:23460-50904 GCA_028819235.1 Bryobacterales bacterium | reverse complement strand
TCAGGTTTGCCTATGTATAAGGAGCACGAAGGGTTTTGGCGCAAGCACCAGCTATGCCTTCCCGTGGGACGACGGGGAAGTCCCCCAATGAGGTTGGCCCTCGCCGCCCTTGTTACGGTCCTCTGTCAATCTGCGGCGATCGCGCAAATGGGATCGCCCGGCGGCGGCGAGACCCAAGCGGTCGCGCTGCACCCCTCCGACCCGAACATCTTGTACGCTGGCGCGGCCAAGGGTCTGTGCAAGACGACATCCGGTGGCAAGGACGGTTGGCCCTCGTCCGGCCTTGAGGCCCTGTCCCCGCGCGCGATCATGCTGGATCCAGACGATCCCGAAGTTGTCTATGCCGGGACGTACGAGATGGGCGTGTACAAGTCGAGAGACGGGGCCCGATCTTGGGCCAGGGCCAGTTCCGGCCTTACGAGCGGTCGGATTCGCGCCATGGTCATCGACCCATTGGACGGCCGAACGGTATATGTGGGCACTGATGGCGGTGGCGTCTTCAAGAGCGTGGACGGAGGCACGACCTGGCATGAGGCGAATCGCGGCCTCCTCGACAAGACCATTCGCTGTCTCGTGGCCCACCCGAAGCGTCCAGAGGTCCTCTACGCCGGAACCTGGCACGGAGTCTATGTCTCGAAGGACGGCGCCCAGTCCTGGTCGGCGAATCCAGACGGGCTGTACGACATTGACGTGTTGGCGATCGCGATAGATCCACGAGACCCCAAGTCGCTGTATGCCGCAACAGATCCTGCTGCCATCTTCCGGTCCCGAGACGGGGGCGAGACATGGAGCGCATCCCCTGCTCCGCTCGCAAAGCGCATCTTGGCCCTGGCGGTCGATCCGGTCAAGAAGGGCCACGTCTATGCCGGCACGACAAGGGGCGTGTTCCGCAGCGTCGACGGCGGACGCAGCTTCGAGCCTGCGGGCCTGCAGTGGTCCAACAGGACGTGGACTCTGGTTTTCGATGTGCGGACCGATCCCGCCACCCTCTATTACGGAGGCGAGGGGGGCGTGCTCAAGACGACCACTGGCGGGCGCTGGTGGGACGTGACCGGGCCGCAAAGGCCGTAGACGCACGCCGCAGGTTCGCGCTACTGTGTCAGCGAGGTTTCTTGCAGTGCCTACTCGCCGTTCCTTCTTGTTCAGTGCCGTGGCCGCGGCCCCCGCGTTCCTGACCGGTAAGAGCCCCAACGAGCGCTTCACTGTGGCGATGATGGGATTCCGCGGACGGGGCCGACAGCTGCTACACGGCTTCGCCGAGATGCCTGATGTGCTCGTCAAGACGATCTGTGACGTGGACCGTCGGCTGTTCGACGAGGCAGTCTCGTCAGTGGCAGCTAGGCAAGGCGCCGAGCCCGCCGTGGAGACGGACTTTCGGCGCCTCTTGGACGATCCCGACATTGACGCGGTCGTGATGGGAACGCCGACGCACTGGCACGCCATCCCCACGATCCTGGCCTGCCAGGCTGGCAAGCATGTCTACGTGGAGAAGCCGGCCGGGCACAACCTCGCCGAGGGCCGTGCCATGCTGGCCGCGGCTCGGAAGTACAACCGTGTAGTTCAGGTGGGGATCCAGTCGCGCAGCGGGAAGACCTACGAGGAGGCCTGCGAGTACATCCGCAGCGGGGCCTTGGGAAAGGTGGCCTTCGCCAAGGGCTGGGAGAGCGCCCGCCAGCGCGGCATAGGAAACCCTGCGGATGAGCCAGTGCCCGACGGCGTGGATTACGACACTTGGCTGGGGCCGGCCCCCAAGCGACAGTTCAACCGTAACCGGTTCCACGGTAGCTGGCGGTGGTTCTTCGACTACGGCACGGGCGACCTTGGCAATGACGGCGTCCATCGCGTGGACTACGCCCGGCGCGGCCTAGAGGCGGCCTTCAAGGCCATGGGAAAACGCCTTCCGGACTGGCCGACAGCGGTAGCGGCGGCCGGAGGGAAGCACTTCTTCGAAGACGCCCAGCAATGGCCGGACACCCTAGTGGTGACCTGGGACTATCCGGGCGCCACCCTGATGTATGAAATGCGGAACTGGCAGCCGACCCCGATCGAAGGGGAGGCCGAGGGGGCCGCAGTGTACGGGGAGAACGGCTACGTCGTCATCGGCAACGGCAGCTGGCGGGCGTTTGACGAAGACGGCAAGGTGATCGCCAAAGGTGCAAGTGCGAAGCAGGACGATGACGAGCGACACAAGGCCGACATGCTGGCCGCGATCAGGGACGGGCGCACGCCGGCTTGCGACATCAAGATCGGGCACTGCGCTTCGGGGCTCATCCATTTGGGAAACATCGCATGGCGCACGGACCGCAAACTGCGCTTCGATCCGGCAACGGAAACGTTCGGCGACGACACCGAGGCGAACCGGCTTCTCGGGCGGATCTATCGGGCCCCCTGGACTTTGCCAAGGGTCTGAGACCCTGCATCAGCCTCGGACAGCACGTCATGGGGGGCTTCCGCCCGTCCAAGCCCAGTAGTCAGAGGCCCCAGCGACCGCGCCCAACAGCACCAAAGCCGGTCGGCGGGCCACCGCCCTACTCTTGGAGGAATCGGCTGCCCCGACAAGGATGGCATCTCGACCGGGCCGCTTCAGCCCTAGTGCAGGCGGCGGCCGCCGCGGGCACAGCCAGCCTTCACTGAGCGCATGCGCTTCGGTCTTGGCGTCCGCGTGGGAAGCAATTCCTTGAAGGCGTGCAGCAATGGCCGGACACGCTAGTCGTGAAGTGGAACTATCCGAGCGCCACGCTGATGTACGAGATGCGCAACTGGCAGCCGACCCCGATCAAGACGGAGGCCGAAGCGGCCGCCGTCTACGGGGAGAATGGCTACGTCTTAGTCGATAACGGCAGTAAGAGGGCGTTTGACCAAGAGGGCAAGGTAGTAGCAAAGGACGACGCTGCGGAGAGCGAACGGCTCGGCTACTCGATTCCTTGGAGCCGTGCGAGCAGTTCGCTGCCGGTTGCGCAATCGACGATCCACTCGCCAACATCTTGCAACCGGTCCGAATCGCCGACTCCGGCCAGCAGCGTCGCGAGGGGCACTGCCACATGGTCGCCGAACTTTCGCTTGGTCAGGCGCACCAGCAATTGTCGCTCTCGCTCCAGCCCTTGCTCCAGCCCTTGCTCCAGCCCTTGCTCCAGCCCTTGCTCCAGCCCGCGTCGTAGCCCGCGCTCTTCGCCCTCAGCCCGAAACGCATCGTGCACTGCCTGAAAGCGTTCCTCCAATGTCGTCCGCAACGTCCCGCTCTGTTCCATCTGTTCCATCATCGCTGTGTCCTCCAGGAATTCCAAGTCCACCCCTGTGCGTCCCACCAACTGCCGGAACCAGCTCAGGAATGTCTCCCTGAGATGCTCCCGCTCCGGCGATCCCCGCAACCGCAGCGCACTCTTCAGCACCTTCAGGGCATCGCTCGGCCCCGCCATCGCCTCCGCTGCCACCACCAGCGACACCAGATTGTCCGCAGGCAGCCGCTCTCCGGCGGCCGCCCCCACGTCGACGAGCACGTAGCTCTCCCCCGAAAACGGCCGACCCGTTTCAGTGTGTGGCCGTGCCTCCGCCCCCACCAGGTCCGCCAGCGCCGTCGCTGCCGTCCAGCCGACCTTGCCGTTGTAGACCACCACCGCCAGCGGCGCCGGCAAGCGGTCGTGCCGGCGCGGCCGCCGACCCTGCCAAAGGCTCTCGTACAGTCTGACCGCGTAGCCCTGCACCCGCAGCGCCATGAACCAGTCCACGCTCGACTGGAACTCCAGCATTACGAGCACGTGCAGCCATTCCGGCCCGTCTCCCGGGTCCCGGAAGCGGACGCGCCAGATCAGGTCATTAGCGCGTGCCCGCAGCGTCGGATCGATGCGCTCGGTCGGGAGTGGCTCGAGCGTGGAGAAGTCCAGCCTTTGAACCCACTCGCGACCACCCTCCAACTGTTCGGCAACGAATTCGCGCAGAAGGTCGCGCACTGCAAGCGGGTGCGAGAACAGGCTCTTGTAGGCTCGATCGTGTCGCATACTGGCCGGCACTGTGCGGCGGCTGCCATTCTCGCACTCTGGCGGGCGCAGCCACGGACAGCAACAGCTGCCCACCAACCTTGTTCACGACCCGATCGAACGGTTGCTAGCGGATCGAATTCCGCTCAATGCCGATGCACGCAAGACGGCAATCATCGCCGAAAACGAGGTCAGAGGCACGAGCTGCCAATGCTTGCGGCATGGTTGATCTGGAGGTGCTTCTCGACTTGAGACCCGGCCCAGTACCGTCACGAAGCGGCTGCGCAATGCGGACTGGCAGATGACCGCCGACGAAGCATACTGCGACTTCAGTTCAGCCTAGCCCTACCGATTAGCCATAAGTCGGGCCTGATGAACCCGACTAGCTACCCGTTGGCCTGAGCAGCCACCTGCCCGTCTCGCACCATGTGGCCCACGGTTGCGGGCGTGACCCCGTTGTAGCCTTCCTGCACGATCCGGTACCTGGTGCCGGATCGCGCCTGCGTACCCGGTAGCCCCCCAAGTGGGCAACCAGCCCCACAGGCGAAGCCAGGTCGCTTGGCCCCGGCCTGCCTTGCTGCTAGGCGTAGGCGTTCAGGAATTCTCGTCGCCCCGGTTTTTCGTTACCTCTTCGGACTGCACCGCAGGCCTAGCCGGACGGGCCCGCCGCTGCAGCGACCTCGGTCGTTCTGCCACTTGGCTGTCCATGACCGACGAGTCAATCTCCTAAGAGTGTAGGCGGAAGGAAGTGTGTAGGCCCCCCAGCGTTCAGTCCCAACTCCTGGCCCCCGAGCTCGCTCTGTCACAGGCGTTCGGTCCGGATTGCCAGCAAGTTTCGGGTCTCGCGGCCGAAGACTGCGCCGATCAGATGGACGGGCTCGCCGCCGCCGGCGTATTTCTCCGCGTAACCGCGCTCACGCATCTGCCGAATGGCTCGCTCCATTGCGGCCTGCGCGCTCGATCCCTGCCCGGCCACCTTGAGTTCAAACATGAACACCTGCTGACCCTGCTGGAGCACCAAGTCCGCCCTACCGCGACTGGAGGACTCTTCTGCCCGAACGTCCGCACCGACGGCGCAGAAGGTCATGTACAACATGGCCGCGGAGTGCGACTCGTATTGCCCGAGATTGCCTCCCGTGCGCCACTGGTGGGGTAGTCCGGCAAGGTACGCCTGAAGCCTCGCTGTGAACCCATCGAAATCATTCGATTCCAGTAGTTCCAACAATTCGTGCCCCTGCCTGGAGACTTGGCCCCCGTCGTGACCGAGGTGTGCCAGCATGTCCTGATTGAAGCTCTGGCGCACCGCAAGGTTGGGATACTCCAAGCTATACAAGGTGTCCGAGCCCCTGCGTTCCTCCCCAGCAATGGTCAGATAGCCCGTCTGGAACATCAGCGCGCGTAGGTCGATGTCGCCCACGTCGAACCTCGAGAGGTTCCTTGCGTCGATCAGGCTGTTCTCCACTTGCAGCGGGTCCAAGTTCCGCTCCACCATCAAGCGGTGCAGGAAATCCGGAGTTCCCGTCTCGCACCAGTGCGAAGCGAACTTGCGGGTCCTGAACAGCAGCAGCAAATCAATCGGGTTGTAGAGCCTCTCCATGCCCGCCCATCGATAGCCGTCGTACCAAGTGCGGATCTCGTCCCGGTCCAGCCCTCGCAATTCCGGGGCGAAGACTGTATTCAGGTCTCTGTCCGTGTACCCGCAGATGGTGGAAAACTGCGGATCGAGGCTAATGTCCTCCAAATTTTTGAGACCCGAGAAGAGGCTCGCTCTCGAAAACATGCTGACGCCGGTGACGAAGACGAACCGAACGTGACGGGCGCAGGCCTTGATGGCCCCGTAGAACCCTCGCAGGTAGTCGCGGTTCGCTATCGCCAGATCCGGATTCTCGAGCACATCGAGGATCGGCTTGTCGTACTCGTCCACCAACACCACGACTTGCCGGCCAGTCGCGGTGTGAAGGTGATCAATCAAGACCCCCAGACGATCCGGACCGGTCAGGGCTTTCGGTCCGTTGTCGAAACCGGCTCTTCGCTCAATGAGGTGCAGTTGTGTATGCACGTTGCTGGCCAGATTGCCCGGTTCGTCGTACTGGCCGCCAAAGTTCAGGTGGACAACCGGATGCGCCTCTGACCAGTCCCAGTGCCGGTGGATGTGAAGCCCCCGGAAGAGCGGCTCGTTGCCAGCGAACAGTTCGTGGAACGTGTCCACCAACAGACTCTTGCCGAAGCGACGAGGGCGAGAGAGGAAGTAATAGTCGCCCTGATCAACCAGTTGGCGAATGAGCGGAGTCTTGTCGGCGTAGTAGCAGCCCCTGGCTCGGAGTCTCTGAAAGTTCTGAACGCCAATCGGGAGTCGTAGGCGGTTCATGGGATCGGCGCATCAGTGACCGTGCGGAACGATGTTACAACGTCGCAGTGCAGCGCCTATGTGCCGCGCGTAGGTGCGGAAGGACAGATCGAACAGATTGCCGAACACCCGCGAGCGTGTTCGTATTAGTCGGACCGGTCCTCGGAGGTTTGGGCCTAACAGCGAGCATGACACCCGCTCCCCTCAGGTCAAGCCAACGCCTGCCGACTTCCGAGCCCGATTGTCCGCCCAAGCGAGTGCTGCGAGACAACCAACCTCCTTGGCGGAGGTGCGTCATGCCCAGCCGCGGTGCAAGAGGAACGATTGTTTCTCCGCGGCCCGCACGTATGTGGGGCAATGCCGGCACACCTGAGGCGCTCGATGTTCCACAACTCACTGAGAGACCTTGCCGGGCACAGCCCGCTCACAGGTTCCGATTCATGCGCAATGACTTGTCGAACCGGTCCACCGGGGACCTGCCGGCCGGCTCAGTCCCTTCTCGGAACCCAACCGAGCGCAGGGACTCGGGGCCAAGCTCCGTTGCTGTCTAACCAGTGCGCCGCACGGAGTGAGAATCCGCGCATCAAGGTGCTTGCGCAGTGCTCCTAGGACCGCTGCCGTCTCTGCCTTCCAAGGCAAGTCGAATGGCCTCTTCGGCCATAAGTGCCATTACGGCGTATCCGGCCGCATTGGGCACGACGCCGTCGTCGGTCAGCTTGTGATTGAAATTTCGCCCCAGCGCCAAGGCCGGGTAGTAGTTGAGATAGACGAGGCCGCGCTGATCAGCGAACTCTTCAAGCCAATCATTCACTCCGAAGATCTGCCCCCGGGGCAGGTAGGGAGCTAACGGACTGCCGCACTCGCACACCGGGAGCAGAGACGCCACGATGACGCGGATCCCGTTCCTCTCAGCGATGTCGACCATCGACTCGACGTGCTCGGCAATCATGCCACGCGTTCCGGGCACGGCCCGCCCCGATATGTCGTGCATGCCGCCCTGGATGACCACAGCCTTCGGCTTCAGCGCAACGACATCCTGCCGAAAGCGGACCAGCAGCTGTGGCGTTGACTGCCCCGCGATGCCCCGGTTGACGTACGGCCTGCCCGGGAAGAACTCTGAGCCCCCCTTGCCCCAATGCTCGGTCGCGTCATCGCCAAAGAAGACCACCCTGCGTTCCCCCGGCTTTGGCCGGCCGAGTTCGGCGTTCGCGCTCCCGTAGCGGATGAGACCGCCCCAGTCCCGGATGAGCTTGCGCTGCGCCTCTACCGTGCGCTCCAAGGCGGCGATCCGGCCAGTCTGGGCGCAGAGCGTTCCCGTGACAGCCAGAAGCCCAAGAGCTAGGGGCGCGATCATCTCTCGATTCCGTAACACCAGACAGTGCCGTCGAAGGTTGCGAGGTAGACCCGCCCGTTCGCGACAGAAAGTCCGCTCCAATGGTTCCAGGACGTGATCTCGTCTCCGCTTGACCAGAGCTCTTCACCGTTGCGGGCGTCCAAAACGTAGAGAACTGCATTCGTCGAACCAGCAATGCGCTCCTCAGCCGTGTTCGTGAGAGCAGCGTCAGGCATAGCCTGATGGGTGTCCTCGCCATTGCCGTAGGCAAAGATGAGCCCGTTTGCAATGACTGGGGGCTCGGCCCGGTTCATGTCCCGGGATATCCATGCCGGCCGAAGCCAGGCCTTCCCATCGGCCTTGGTCTCTACGGTGAACGCGACAATCGCCCCGTCGGTGACTTCGCCACGCTCGATCGGGGCGTGAAACTTCGAGTGCTTCGGACCCCAGATCGGTGTTAGCACCCAGCGCGTCCCGTCCGTGTCCTCCCACGTCGCCATCGAGCCCCAGATGCCGGCCGACGCGAAATTGACCTCCTCGTTGCAGATCAGCGGTGTGCGGTACTCGGGCGTGCGGTGGTCGTCACCGCCGATCGACTCGGTGTCCATGAGGTAGACGACGCATTCCTTGCCGGCCGAGATCATCAGTTCGCGGCCCTTGTAGTCGAAGATCGCGGGCGTCACCTGCATGTCCAGGTCGCGCTTGTAGAGCCACTCGGCGTTGGAAGGGCCGTAGTAGTCGACCAGTTCCAGGGACTTGGTCTCGGGATCCTGCTGAACACCGATGAAGCCGTTGCCGAACACACCATTCTCGGGATCCCACGGTCCGTCCCCTGTCCCGGTATAGAGCACCTTTGACCGGCTGATGGCCGGACCAGTGCGGCCCCACATGCCGCCGCCAGCGGGCCCCCAACTGCCGACCCGGTCCGTCTCAAGGTCATAGGCGTAGACCATGTTCGGGTTTCCCCCGCAGCCTTGGGCGGTGTGCGTGTAGACCACGTTGTCCACCAAGTTGAGGGCGTAGGGCTTGCCGTCAGGGGGCATGAACGCGGCAGGCGGCGCAACCTCCGTCCCAGCGGCGAGGTCCAGGCGATGCAGACGGCCGTCCCACGAGGCGGCATAGACAATGAACTTGCCAGCAGCGTCGCCGCGACCGATCACGGGCGTGGCCATGATTCCGCCGGGACAGAGCGTGTAGTGGGGTTGGGTCGGTCCTTGCGGCTGGTCGGTATTCTCGAAGTGCTTCTTCCAGATCAGATCCCCGGTCTTGGCATCAACGGCGTAAAGGTTGTCCGAGACGCCGGTCACCAGTGCGATTTCCTTCGTGCCTTCTGCGGTCTCGACCCCGTCGGCGGCCAGAACGGGGAACAACGAGTGCATCTGGCGGGGCTCGTTGTCCACTTGGATCTTCCAGAGCAGCTTCATCTCCGAGATCGAGTCTTTGCTGAGGATGTTCTCGTCGCGCTGCCACGCCGTGCGCCTTGAGTCTCCACCATCGGTCAGCCACTCCGCCGCGACGAGCGGCACACCCGACAATGAGCAGAGCAATAGGGTCCGGAGCAATGTCATTCTTGAGCCTCGGTGCACACGCGGCCGACGATTCGGCGGATCAAATCGGCCTAGGGCCGGCTTATGGTAGCGTAGCCGAGGATCGTCGTTGCGGCGCGGGCCCGTACCGACAGGGAGACCACAGCACATGAGACGGGCATCCCATCTGGCGGGCCTAGGCGTTTTCTGCGGGCTGGTCTGCTCAGCGTGGGCGCAAGACTGGACGACGACTGGTTTCGATGCGCAGCGCTCGTTCTGGTTGCGGGCAGACACCAAGATCTCGGTCGCCTCCGTCCGAGATACGGGCCTGCAGCACCTGTGGCGGCTCGGCCTCGGGGGCGAGGCCCCGCCAGGCACGGCGCTGCCCGGGCCCGTGCTGCTGGACTTCCTGATCAGCCACCGGGGATTCCGGTCCCTCGCGTTCCTGGGCGGGCCTGATGGGTCCGTCTACGCCTTCGACACCGACCTGGCGCGCCTAGAGTGGCATCGCCCGTTGGGTCCCCTTGCGCAGCCTCCGGAGGGGTCCGCCCCGTGCGCCGCAGTGCCGACTGCGGTCACGCGGCCCACCGTCGCCGCATACCCTTCCATGCTTGCGGTAGGAGGGCTGGGCCCGGCACGGCGCAGCCCGGGCGTGGGCGCGGTCGGGGAGCCCGGGAAGGGTGCGGTCACCCTGAAGCGCCCCCGCAGACCTCCATTCAGCATTCCGGAACCACCGAATCCCGGCGCCCGCGAGAGACCCCCGCCATTCCCTTCGCTGTTTGGCCTGAGCGCCGTCTACGCCCTGCCGCACGATGGTTCGCTCTACACTCTCTTGGCCTCGAACGGCATGAACCATGTGGAGATGATCCCGTTCACGCCGGCCGGCGGGCATGCCCGCGGGCTGATCGTTTCGCATGGTATGGCCTACGTTGCGACCTCAAGCGGCTGCGCCGAAGTGCCCGACGGTGTGTGGGCACTCGAAATCGGATCGGGGAGGGTCACCTCGTGGGAGTCCAATGATGGTGCCGTGGCCGGAGATGCCGGCCCGTCCATGGCACCCGACGGCACGCTGTACGCGGCAACCACGGACGGTCAGGTTGTCGCCTTGGACGGTCAGTCGCTGGAAGTGAAGGACTCAGCCCACGCGGAAGGCCGCACTTTCGGGACGTCGCCGGTCGTCCTAGACATCGCGGGTCGGGACTATTTGGCGGTAGCCGCTGACGACGGATCCCTGACCCTCTTCGACGCGGGTGACCTTGCCCGTGGGGCGATCGCCGCCAGTGATCCTGTTGGGGGCTCTGCCCGGCTGGCGGGCGGCGCGGTTGCGGCCTGGCGCGACGGCGAGGGCACAACGTGGGTGCTCGTCCCAATCGAAGGTGCCGTGGGCGCGGACGCCGGGTTCGAGACCGAGAGACCGATCACGCGGGGAACGATAGCGGCCTGGCGCATCACGGGAGATGGCCCCACTCTGGGTTTGGACGGGGGCTGGCTCTCACGAAATCTGGAGAAACCGCGGCCCCCGATAGTCGTGAACGGCGTGGTGTTCGCCACAGCCGGCGGCGAGCGAGCGCCGACAGCCCTCTATGCGCTCGACGGTGCCACCGGGGCGGTAATCTGGGACAGCGGCCCGACGCTGGACGCCGGGTCCGCGACAGGGCTGACCGCCGGAGGAAACGAGATATTCGTCACCACTACCGACGGTGGTCTCCACGCATTCGGATTCCTTATAGAGCACTAGCGGGACGCGTCCCGGACCACCCCCGGGGCATGTGGGCCCCAAGGTCAATGGCATTCGTATTGCCCTCTGGACTGCCCTGACGCTGCCGAGTAGGCTCGGAGCACACTGCACACGTCGTTCGATGGCTCCAGATCCGGAGTGGGCGCAGCGCTGACGCTAGGGAGCCGATTGGTATCCTCGTGATGCCCCGAAACCGGGGCGCCAACTACAGTCGGCCTCTCGCACAGCACTCATGGGATTCGTGGGATCTAAACCTAGCAACCAAGACTTGGGCAAGGCGCGTCGACCGCGTTCCCCCGCTGTGCGATTCTCGGCCGCACGAATTGGCCTATTCCTGCTCTTGCAGGCTGGGCCGGTCGCAGCCCAGTCCCCAGTCGGACGCGTCGATTACCGCGAACAAGTCCACCCGATCTTGGCCGCAAACTGCTTGGCGTGCCACGACCAGGAGAAACGCTCGGGCGGCCTCGCTCTCGCGACCTACGACGATGTGCTGGCCGGGGGGCGGAGCGGACCAGCGGTCAAGCCTGGCCAGAGTGCAGATAGCCTGCTCATTGCGAGGCTGCGCGGCGAGATCGAGCCCCAGATGCCGCTCGGCGGCGTCCTCGGTGCCTCGCAGATCGATATCTTGCGGGCTTGGATTGACGAGGGTGCCCGGCCTGCGCCTGCAGCCCGGCCCGCGCCCTCGCCTTGGGAGCCGAAGCTCTCTCTGGAGCGTCCGCCCGCTCCGGCCGCTGTCTGGGACGGTTGGGAGCGGCCAGACGACCGCATCGTCGCCCACTACCTCGCCCGCGAAGGGCTCGAGCCACCCGGCCTCGTCCCCGACGCCGTCTTTGCCCGTCGCGCCTTCCTCGACATCTGGGGGCTGCTGCCCAGTCCATCGGAGCTCAAGTCCTTCCTGACGGACGGCTCGCCCCGCAAGCGGCAAGAACTGGTCGAGCGACTGCTGGAGCACGACCGCCACTACGCCGAGCACTGGATCTCGTACTGGAACGACCTGCTGCGCAACGACGAGGGGGTGAACTACTACTCCGAGAACGCCAGCCGGAAGAGCATCAGCTCGTGGCTGCTGTATGCGCTCATGACCAACATGGGCTACGACCAGATGGTTCTCAAGCTCCTCAACCCCGTTCGCAGCGGGGATCCCGACGGCTTTCTGACGGGGGTCAACTGGCGCGGCGCGGTGAGCGCCGGGCAGACACAGGCGATGCAGGCCGCGCAGAATACGGCGCAGATCTTTCTGGGCGTCAACCTGAAGTGCAACTCCTGCCACGACAGCTTTATCAGCCGCTGGAAGCTCAAGGACGCCTACGGCCTAGCGGCCTACTTTTCCGACGAGGAGCGGCTGCGGCTCTATCGCTGCGATGCTCCGCAGGACGAATATGTGAGGGCGGCGTTTCTCTATAGCGAACTGGACCGTCCGAATCCCGGATCGAGCCCCGAGGCGCGCCGCGCGACGGCAGCAGGCATCTTCACCGACCCCCGCAACGGCCGCTTGCCCCGGACGATCGTGAATCGCATCTTCGAGAAGCTACTTGGGCGCGGGATCGTCGAAGACGCCGACGACATGGACGGCCAGCCGTGGAGCCCGGAACTGCTGGACTGGCTGGCGAGCGAATTCGTGTCGAATGGCTACGACCTTCGGCGACTGATCGGCACAATCGTCACATCGAGGGCCTACCAGTTGCCTTCGATCCGTCGAAGCTCCGCAAAATCGGATCAATACTCCTTCCGCGGTCCGGAGCTGCGGCGGCTAACGGCGGAGCAATTCGCCGACGCGGTCGGCTCCGTCACAGGTGACTGGCGGGTCGTCCAGACAGCCGTAATGGCCCAAGAACCGACCGAGCAGCCGCCGGAAGAGGAGATCCACCTCTCCGTTTCGGGTAGTCCGGAAGACGGCGCCGCCTTGGTCAGAGCCGCCAGGTCACGAGGCCGCAGCAGCCGAGGGGAGCCAGACGACTCGATTCCCGAGGGATCCTTCACCCGCGAGTGGCGCATGCCGGCCAACAATCTTACGCGCGCGCTCGGTCGGCCTGTGCGCGACCAGGTCTTCTCCTCGCGCGACTCGGGCTCCACGACGATGCAGATGGTGGAGCTGGCGAATGGCGAGATCCTGACGGGCTGGCTGCTGCGCGGCGCCCGGGCAATGCTCGACGTTTTGCCCCCGGAACCCAAGAGTCTGGCGGGCAAACAGGTGCGTAGCGGCTTCGGAGCCCCCGGCCTTGCAACGTTCGAAGCCGACATTTCGGGCTCGGACAGTCTCTTCTTCATCATTGAGGACACTCTTTCCACAGCCCCCGACAAAGCGCTGCCTGTTTGGGCGGACGTGCGGCTGAGCGGGCCGAACGGCTCCGTGGCGCTGTCGGCGCTACGGCCCGAGGAGCCGGGAGCCCTCCGGGAGGCGGGAGGGCCCGTGGTCCTAGGTGAGACCTCCTACGACGAAGCGGTCCGCATCCGATTCCCGTCCGTGCTTTCATACGATGTTTCCGGAAGGGGATTCACCCGAATGGCCGGGGTCGCTGGATTCGAGGGCGTGGACCAGTTCCAAGTGGGCGAGACGGCCAACGCGCGCTTCTACGTGTTCGATGAGAAGCCCAGCTTAGATCGCCTTACCCCGCCCAAGCCGGGGACTCCCGTCCCGCCTCCGGACAGCCTGGCCAACATCCCTGAAACCGTCGACAGGGTCTACTGGCACCTTCTGTGCCGAGCCCCGTCGGCTCAAGAACGGGAGGTCGCCAGCGACGTGCTGCGTTCTCCCGACAGTCCGGGTTCTCCCTCACCGGAGGGCCTTGCCGATCTGCTGTGGGCGATCATGATGACGCCCGAGTTCCAATTCATCCGTTGAACAGGAGGCCTGATCATGGTTGCGCAGATGAACGGCGAAAAGAAGCGAATCGTCAAGCAGATCACCCGCCGGGGCTTCATGGGAACCGGAGTGAGCGCCTCCGGCCTCCTCGCCGCGCTGGTCGGCGGCGCACCCCAGGTCGCACGCTCCGCCGAGCGCGGCGCGACGGCGGACTCCGTGATCGTCCTGTGGATGGCGGGCGGCATGGCCCAGACCGAGACCTTCGATCCGAAGCGCTACACGCCCTTCGAGCCGGGCCTGGCCGCCGAGAAGGTGCTGAGCACGTTTCCCCCGATCGACACGGCTGTCGACGGCATCAAGATCTCGAAGGGCCTAGAGCGCGTGGCGGAGGTCATGGACCGGGGGACACTGGTGCGCACATTTCAGGCCGCCGACCTCGGCTTCATCCTGCACTCGCGCCACCAGTACCACTGGCACACAGGCTACGTGCCTCCCCAAGCGATGGCCGTCCCGCACATTGGAGCGGTGATCGCCAAGCTCTTGGGCCCGCGGGTGGAGACTGTTCCGCCCTTCATCTCAATCGGCCAGAACCTGGAGATCGGCGCTGAGGCGGCCGCCCTCAGGGCCTTCCACACGGCCGGATTCCTCGGTACGCAGTACGGTCCCTTCTTGGTCGCCGACCCGGCCGACGCCGCCTCATCGGTCAGGCCGCCAACGGGCCTAGGACCAAACCGCTTCCGGGCTCGGGAGCAGCTGCTCAATCGCCTGCTGGAGCGGCAGCCAGTCTACCAGTTTTCGGGCGACTTCCAGCGCGAATCCATGCTCGCGTCCATCGACGCCGCACACCGGCTGCTTACCTCACCGTCGGCCCACGCCTTCGACCTTTCCCTTGAGCCCCGGGGGGGCTATGACACGTACAACACGAGTCGCTTCGGGCAAGGCTGCCTGTTGGCACGCCGTCTGGTCGAAGCTGGGGCGCGTTATGTCGAGATCACGACCGAGTATGTTCCGTTCCGCTACTGGGACTCACACCAGAACGGCCACCAGCGGGCCGCGCAGATGAAGAGGACCATCGACGCCCCGGTAGCCCAACTCGTGCTCGACCTGGAAGAGCGAGGTCTGTTGGACCGCACACTCATCGTCCTGGCGAGCGAGTTCGGCCGCGACGCCATCACCGAAGGGAAGGTCGGCAAGGAGGTGCGGGACCAAGCCATCGCGCGGACCGATGTGATGGCCGAGCCGGGCCACTACGGAATGCACCGTCACTTCACCGACGCAGGCTCGGTGTTGCTATTCGGCGGAGGCGTGAAGAAGGGCTTCGTATACGGCAAGACCGCGGACGAAAGGCCCTGCAAGACAGTGGAGAACCCGGTCCCGGTGGAGGATCTCCACGCGACGATCTACCACGCCCTCGGCATCGCGCCCGACGACCACTTCATGGTCGAGAAGCGCCCGGTCTACGTGACCGAAGACGGCAAGGGCCGCGTAGTCCAAGAAGTCTTCGCATAGGCGACCCAGCTTGGAGTGCCGGTGTCGGCTGGTCAGTCGACGAACAGGAACTCGTTGCTGGCGAGCATAGCTCGCAGCAGCCCACTTCGCGAGCCTTCCTCGCCTCCCTCAGCGGCCCCGAAGTAGCCGTCGGCCCCGTTGGAATCGGACGGCGTGGCCGGCCTGCCGAAGATCCTCCTCGCCGCGAGATCCAAGAAATCGTCACGGTCCGGGGCGCGCGCACTCCATCGCTCCGCCATCACCTGAGACTGCTCGTGGATGAAGTCGGAGTTCATCAGGTACAGCGCCTGCAGGGTCGTCGTAGTGGCCTTGCGCTCGCTGAGCGGCAGGTTCCCGTCGGGACCGTCGAACACGTCCAGGTACGGATGCTTCTGGATGCGCGGCTGCATGATGTATACCGAGCGGCGGTTGGTGGGAAAGAACTCGGAGAACGGCTCGTGCTGGCGGTAGAAGTAGGTCCGGCGGTGAGGGAATGGGTGCCTGCCGCCGCGGGACAGGTCCAAGTCACCGCTGAAGTGGAGAATCGAGTCGCGGATCTGCTCGGCGTCCAAGCGCCGGCGGTTGAATCTCCACAGCAGGAGATTCTGCGGATCCTTGGCAGAGTTCGCCTGCACCTCGCGGCTCGACTGCCGATACGTGCGCGAGTGGACGATCAGCCGATGGACAGCCTTGACCGACCAGCCGCTGTCGATGAAGAAACGGGCCAAGTAATCGAGTATTGCCGGGTGTGTCGGCGGCGTCCCGCGCACTCCGAAGTCGCTCGTCGTAGCTACCAAGCCCCGCCCGAAGTGGTGGTGCCAGATGCGGTTGACCATCACACGCGCGGTAAGCGGATTGTCGGGATCGGCGATCCAGTCGGCCAACAGGTCGCGGCCGCTGCCACCGTGGCCCGCCGGAACCTGAGCGCCTCCCAAGATCTGCAGGAATCCGCGCAGGACTTTGGGCCCAGGCGACTTTGGGTCGCCGGCCGTGTGGATGGCGGCATCGGTCGAGGTGCCCTCGGTGATCGCGTAGGCCGTCTCCAACGGGGGCTCCGTGCGCGCGAAGACAGCGCGCTCGGCCCGAAGGGCCAGTAATTCCTCCCATACGACCTCCCTTGAACGCCCCAGGGTGGTTATCAGCCTGTTCTGGAATGACTGGTACTCCCGAAACTTTTCCCGTTCGCGGTCATTCCACTGCGTGATCCGCTTTTCGTAGCCTGCCAGGACCTCTCGGGCCTTCTCATCTCCGACCCGGTAGACGAAGTTGCTGCGGTAGGGCAGGTGCTCCGCGCCGGGGAAGGGGAACACCGAGCTGTCAAGAATGCCGTAGACCGCGTAGTAGTCGGCCGTCGGTATGGGATCGAACTTGTGGTCGTGGCAGCGGGCGCACTGGACGCTCAGGCCCAGAAATGTCTTGCCCAGATTGTCAATCGTGTCCTCAAGCGTGATGTGCCGCAGGCGGTGCGGGCTCACGCCGATGCGTCTGGAGATGGCCAGATAACCCGTCGCCACGGTCCGCTCCCAGCGCTCCGCCTCACTGGCGGAACCTATCAGGTCCCCGGCGATCTGCTCCCGCACGAACTGGTCGTAGGGCTTGTCCTGCTGAAATGCTTCGATCACATAATTGCGGTACTTATAGGCCTCAGGCACGGGAAAGTCGCCTGAGTCTCCTGCGGTGTCCGCGTAGCGCACGACGTCCAGCCAGTGCCGCCCCCAGCGCTCGCCATACCGAGGGGATGCCAACAGTCGCTCGACAAGGTCCGAATAGGCGCCGGGCGAGTCATCGGCGACGAACTCATCGACCGCCTGAGGAGTCGGGGGCATGCCAGTTAGGTCGTACGTCAGACGGCGGATCAAAATTTGTCTGGAGGCCGGGCGCGACGGGGCAAGGCCTTCCTCCCCCAGCCGCGCCAGCACGAAGCGGTCAATCGCGTTGCCGTCCGCAGACGCGCCTGCGACCTCGGGGACGCCCTGCTCCGAGAGCGGCCGAAAGGCCCAGTGCTGCCGATGCTCCGGCGAGATCTCGAACGGAGCCGGCCCCGTTTGGGCCTGCTCCCAAGGGGCCCCGTCGGCGATCCATCTCGCGATATCCCCGGCCTCGTTCTCCGGCAGAGGACCGGTCGGCGGCATCTTTAGTTCGTGCTGGTGGGTCAGAACCCGCACGAGCAAACTGGCGTCGGGGTCGCCGGGTACGATGGCCGGCCCGGACTTGCCGCCCTCGAGGAGGGCCTCCCTCGAGTCCATCCGCAGCCCGCCTTGCGGCTCGGAGACGTGGCAGCCAAGACACTTGGCGTCGAGCAAGGGCTTCACCCGGCTGCGAAAGTGCTCAGCCGGGGACATGGGCCATGGTGCGCCCATCGCGATCCAGCGCTCTAGGTCGGCCACTTGGTGATCTTCAAGGCGGTCTCCGGACGGTGGCATGCCCATGCGACCCTTGATCCCCCTGATGGCATGCAGCAGGATGCTCTCTGCGGGATCCTCGGGACTAATTGCCGGCCCCGACCTGCCGCCCTTCAGCAGACCCTCGCGGGAGTCCAGACGCAGGCCGGCTGTGGCGTTCTCGGCATGGCACCCGTAGCAGCGGCCCGCAATCACGGGCCGCACCCGAGACTCGAAAAAGTCAGACTCGGGAGTGGCGGCCAGAAGTTGGACCGCGCCTAGAATAGTGGCGGCGGGTAGGCCCCTCACACGCCCATTCTATGCGGTGGTCAGCCCCGACAGGGGCACCGTCGACCACTGACGCCGTTACGGCCGGTCCGTTGGCGGACGTGTGTTCTCGACGCGGACGTCGAGCTCTCCCTCGTGAAGTCGAACCGCCAGAGGGTCGCCCGGCATCGCTTCTTGGGCACGGCGCAGGATCACGCCGTTGGCCGTGCGCACGATCGCGTAACCTCGCTCCAGAATGGCGACCGGGCTGAGAACATCAAGCCGGCTCCGAAGGAGCTCGAGGCTGTGTCCGCGCTTCTCCAGCACGCTCCGAATCGCCGGAAACATGCGCTGCAGCAGTTCCGAGAGCCGGGCCCCGTCGCGCGCCAAGCGCACCCGAACGTCCAGCCCTGCCAGCCTGAGTTCGGCCGCATCCAACAGCTTCCGGGAGCGTCCCAAGCGATCGCGCTGGGCGGCCACGAGCCGATCTCCGAGATCGTCGAGCCGCTGGCCTTCGGCGCCAAGCCTGTGCTCCACCGTGCGGGCGACGCGATCCAAGCTGCTCTCAAGGACACGCGTGCGCAATCGGACCAGCCGCGCACGCATCGCACGGCCGAGCCGTTCTTGGGACTCGACAAGCCCGTCGACCAGCGCAGCTGCCTCGGGAACGACGAGTTCCGCGGCGACGGACGGGGTTGGTGCGCGCACGTCGGCCACGAAGTCGGCGATGGTAAAGTCCGTCTCATGCCCGACGGCCGAGACGACCGGCACGGCTGAAGCGGCGATGGCCCGAGCAACGATCTCTTCGTTGAAGGACCACAGATCCTCGAGCGAACCGCCGCCACGGCCCGCGATGATGATCTCCGCCCATTCGCCAGAACCAAAGTGGCGAATTCCCTGAGCGATCTCGACTGACGCACCCTCGCCTTGGACCAAGGAAGGGTAGAGCCGGATGTGCAGGCCCGGATGCCGCCGCTCCAGGACACGCAGCATGTCCGCGATGGCCGCCCCCCTCGGGGACGTTACGATCCCGATGCGCCTGGGGAACGGTGGCAGCTGCCGCTTGCGCTCCTTGTCGAAGAGTCCCTCGGCCTCAAGCCTGGCCTTGAGGCGCTCGAAGCGCTCCTGCAGTGCCCCGGTCCCGCGAGGCTCCAGCCAGTCGACATAGAGCTGGTAGGCCCCGCGCCGCTCGAACACCCCGATACGCCCCCGGGCGACGACCGCCAGGCCGTGCTTCGGGAGCGTCGTCAGCCGCATGGCGCGCTGCCTGAAGCAGACGCAGGAAATCTCCGCCCTCTCGTCCTTGAGCGTGAAGTACCAATGTCCGCTCCGCGCGTGCGTGCAGTTGGAGATCTCCCCTTCGACCCTGACGTCCCGGAACTCGCCCGACAGCAGCTTCTGGATTGCGGAAGTGATTTCCGCGACCGTGTACGTACGCGGCTGGCCCCGCCGCGGACGCCGGATCACGACCTGCCCCTCCCAAAGCGCGGCAAGCGGGGCATCGCTAGCGATACGCCGACCGCACCTAGCGCAAGGCCCACGATGGCGAACAGGTTCAGGTATGCCTTGAAGCCAGGCCCGAGCTCCAGCATGAAGCCCTCCATGCGCAGGCCGTGGAACCCGTGCACGGCGGCGACGGCCAAGCCGAAGACGCTGGTCAGGATGGCCGCCAACCGGACCGCCACCTCCCGATTCCGGCCAACGCGGCTGACCAGAAACAGCGCCGCCGCCACGAACGCCAAGCCGGTCGCGGCAATGTTCCGCGCCAGGAACCCGTTCAGGTACTCCTGCCGGACTGAGGCGCTGATTGACGTTCCTAGCTGGAACACGAAGAAGAGGGCTGCGTAGGCCGCAGCGAACACGGCAACCGCGATCGCCAATCCGGCCAGGTCTTGTCGGCGCGCCGCAAGGGCCGCTACAGAGACGAACCAGAGCACCGCCAGAATCGCCCACGGAAGGCGCCGGGAGCGGTTGGCGGCAAGCGCGGCATCGCGGTCGGGAAGATGTGCCGCCAACGCCGTTCGCTGAGTCCGCTCAAGTGCTTCTAGGCGGGACCGCTGCTCGCCCTGTACCTCCAAGGCTTCCCAGATGACGCGTCCTTGGCTGTTCGCCGGGATCGGGAGTCCGAGCAGCATGCTGAGTGTGGGCGCGATGTCGACGATCTCCGCGTCCAACGGCCCGGTGACGGCCACTCGGGGACCAGCCATCGCAAACGGAGCAGCCATCACTTCTGGCTCGAGACCGCCGTGTCCGCCCTTGCCCCAGCGGTCGATGTGGCCGTGATCGGAGACGCCCAACACCACCGTGTCCGGACCGGCCGCATCCACAATGCGCCCAAGACACTGATCAACGGCGGCGATCACGTTGATATAGGCGTCGGAGGCGCCGCCGAATTCGTGGCCCGCTTCATCTCCCGCCATCACGTCGATGATGTGCAACTGAGCATCGGCGGACCGCAGGTGGTCAACCGCCCGGTCACAGGACTCGTCCTGCCACCGGGCCAGGGCAATTGGCGTGAACTCTGGCAGCCGACCCCCGAAGCGGCGGTGATCCATTCCAGGCCCAAACGCCCTCGGCCAGAAGCCGCTGCCGAATACGGCCACGCGCATGCCGAGATCGGCCCCGAGGCCGAGCAGGGACTGGACGGGGACCGGCCCGCTGGCAGCATTGGTGGTGACTCCGCTCACTTCCGGCCATGCCCCGCTAACCAGTGCGGCCCTCGCGGGATACGAGAGCGAGGGCTCGGTCGTGCGCATCACGCCGGATGCGCCGCGCGCTGCAAGTCTCCCGAAGCTGGGCAATTCGCTGACACGATCGGCCCGGAGGCCATCGAGCACGACCAGAACGGCGCGTTCGACCAACGCCGGACCGGCCCCGAACTGGCGGTCGAGGGCGTACGGGCTTTGGTAGCCGGTCACGCTCTTCCATGCGGTGTCCGCAAACCAGGCGCTGGCGGCAGCGAGGAGTACGAGATAAGCCAGCATCCACTGCCACAGGCGCCCGGTCATCGCAGACCATTATGGCGGCATGGATGAGGGAACTCCGCGTTGCTCTCAAAGCCGCCGTGCTGGGATAATGGGGTTCAGATGGCAGTTTCGTCCAACCTTCAAGATCTGGTCGGGCTCGCAGTGGACCGACTCGACCTTGCCACTCGCGAGGCCATAGTGGGCAAAGTCGTCGCCCACAGGATCTACACGCCCCAGAACCTGGCTCTTCAGCGCATCGCGGCAATCGGCGACACGGTGCAGGAGTGCGCCGGGCAACTCGAAGCAGCTGGCGAAGACCCGCTCGAGTTTGAATTCTCCCGACTGAACCCCCCGTTTCTGGCACGCTGACGACAGACACGAGAACTGGGACTTCGCATGACCTTCGGCATATTGCTGATCGCTCTGGCGGGCGTGGCTTGGTACTTGTTGTCGAGCGACCGTTTCCGCTCGACCTGCCGTCAGTGCCTAAGCGTCCGCCCACGAATTGGCGTCAGGACTCGCGCGAGGCTGGCGGAAAGACATCCCAAGCGCGACACATGACTGCTGGGCATCTCGGCCGCGGGCTTCCTTTCGGTTGCCTCTAGGGGGCAATTGCAATAGCCTAAAGTGACGATGGTGGGTACGGTCGCACGGTGGAGCGACGGGGCTTGGAAGAGCGGTTTCTCGTATACATTCTGGCACTTCAGGACCCTGCCCTTGGCCTGTCTGTTGAGTGCGACCATTGGTGCGGGCCCTTGCGCCGCACAGGCCCAGAGCGACCATTTCCCTGAAGACGAGACAGAGGAATTCCGCCTGCGCAACGAGCTTGAGGAGGACTGGGAGCGCCGGGTCGCCCTTGCCGAGCGCCGAGCATTGGCACACTCTCGGCTGGAAGACGACGCGAACTGGGGGCCTCAGCAAGCCGTATGCCCGGTCTCGGGAGCCTTAAGTGCGCCGAAGGGCTCACAAAAGGAGCTAATCTCCCGGCTGCCCAGCCCGCGATACTATGCCGCACCGGACCGCGCCCCCTGGAAGGGCGTCGCGCCGGCGAGCGAGTCGCCAGCGGGAATCTTCACTGACTACATTTCCGCGCAGGTGGTGCAATCGAAGTGCATCTACTGCCACGTCGAGGGTGGCGCTTCGGGCCACACCCGACTGGTGCTGAGCCCGTCCAGTGATGACGGTCACGAGGCCGCGAACGTCGAGGTCTTCCGAGGGTTCCTGGAGTCTGTCGAGGGCGGCGCCGACCTGATCCTGAACAAGGTGCAGGGTGCGGAAGGCCACGGCGGGGGCGTCCAATTGGTGCCCGGATCGACCGACTTCGCAAACATGGAGCGCTTCCTGCGGGCCTTGGGCGGCTCCACCACATCGTCGGGGCTGTCGCCGGAATCACTGTTCGACGGCGTGACCATGGCATCCCCTGCAAGGATCCTGCGTCGGGCAGCCCTGCTGTTTGCAGGCAGGCTGCCCACGGCCGCCGAGCTGGAGGCGGTCCGAATTGGCACCGATGCCAGTCTCAGGCAGGCGATCCGGGGGCTGATGGCGGGCCCGGGCTTCCACGAGTTCCTCATCCGGTCGGCTAATGACCGGCTGCTCACTGACCGGGAACGCCCGAGCGTGCTCGGCGGAGGAGTAACCAAGTTCGTGAATTTCGCGAACAAGCGGTACGAACTGGCCCAGCAGGCATTGGCGGAGGGGCATGAATACCCCAGGCGCTCGCCGCTCTACAGGCAGTACGAGAGAGCGATCCACTACGGCATGGCGCGGGCTCCCTTGGAACTGATCGCGCATGTGGTCGAGAACGACCTGCCCTACACGGAAATCCTCACCGCGGATTACATCATGGCTAACCCGATGGCCGCCGAGGCCTACGGCGCAGACACTGAGTTCGACAACCCCTCGAGTGCCGTGGAATTCCAGCCCTCAAGCATAGTTGGGTACTACCGCGGGCATCGCACGCACGTCGTGGAAGAGGATCCGCTGCTCGGTCGCCGGGTCGTCGATCCGGGAATACTGTCCACGGAATACCCCCACGCCGGGATTCTCAACACGACCGTCTTCCTGAAACGCTATCCGACCACTGCAACGAACCGAAACCGAGCCAGGTCCCGCTGGACGTATTACCACTTTCTTGGCGTGGACATCGAGAAGTCTGCGGCACGAACGACCGATCCGGACGCGCTTGCCGACACGAACAACCCGACCCTGAACAACCCCGCGTGCACGGTATGCCACATTCCGATGGACCCTGTAGCGGGCACCTTTCAGAACTACGGCGACATGGGGTTGTATCGGAATAAGTCCGGCGGCATGGACTCCTTGCCAACCCTGTACAAGTACCCCAAAGACGGCAGTGTGTCCCCGTACCGCCGAGGAGACACATGGTTCCGTGACATGCGCGAGCCGGGATTCAACGGCAATGTCGCGCCGAGCGCAGACACCAGCCTGCAATGGCTGGCGGAGGAGATCGTCGCGGACGAGAGGTTCGCCACGGCGACCGTGAGGTTCTGGTGGCCAGCGATCATGGGAGTGGATCTGGAAGAGCCGCCAGCGGAGAGCACGGATGCCGGCTTCGAGGCGCGGCGTTTGGCGGCCGCTGCCCAGAACCTTGAGGTTGCTGCGCTCGCCGACGCCTTCCGCCTTGGAATCCACGGGGGCGACCCATGGAACCTCAAGGACCTGCTCGTCGAGATTGCGCTCTCACCTTGGTTCCGCGCCGAGTCGGTGGCCGGGGAGGACGGGACTCGCGCGGAAGCTCTCCGGGATGCCGGCGTCGATCGGCTCCTGACTCCGGAAGAACTGGTCAGCAAGACCGAGGCCATCACAGGTTATGTCTGGGGCAGGAGATTCAGCCTGCCGTTCGGGACTGGCGAGGCGCGAAGCAGGCTGCACGACCCTCAAGGATTCAGCGGCTACCAGTTGCTGTACGGGGGCATCGACTCCGACGGCATTGAGGTACGCACCGGGGACATGACTCCGCTGATGGCGGCCGTGGCCCAGAGCCACGCCGTTGAGGTGAGCTGCCCGATTGTGCGTCGAGAGTTCTACTACTGGCCAGAGGGCAGCCGCCTGCTGTTCGATGGCATCAGCAGCACCGACACGCCCCACTCGGACATCGCGAGAGAGTTTGAAGTGCTGGCCGAGTCCTGGGAGACTAAGCAGATCCTCTATTGGGACGTGGAACTCGGAGCCGGGGCCAAGAACGTCCGCTTGGCCTTTACGAACAACCGAGTCGAATCTGCGGAAGAAAGCTCGACGGAAGGGCTCGACCGGAACCTGAGCCTCGACAGGATGGTCATCCGCGGCGATGACTCGACGATTCTGGAGGTCGAGTTGGAGTCATTCGCGAGGCAGGGCTGCGGCAGGGCGCGTGGAGAGGTCTACAAGATGGTCAGCAACTGCTCGCTGGATGTGCCAGTTGAGCTGCCGACCGCGGGCCGCTACAAGATTCTCGTCGTCGCTTACCAAGATCGGGCGGGCGACCAAGCTGCCCGCTTGGCCGTCGAAGTGGGATCGCCCGACGGCAGTGGATCAGGCGCAGCCGCGATACGGCGAAAGCTCGCCGACCTGCACCAAAAGCTGTACGGCGTGACCGTGGCCGAGGATTCCCCTGATGTAGAGGAGACCTTCAGCCTGTTCGTCGAGGTGTGGAACCGCAAGCGGGCCACTGAAGGTTCGTCGTTCTCCGCGTCGCGTACGCACTGCAACCTTTCGGCGGACCACCTCTACTTCGATGGAGTGCTCAGCGATGTGCTGGAGTACCAGCCGGGAGGTTCCAGCCGGTTAGAATCGGCCCGCATCCGCGAACTCGACCGGGCCACCGATTTCGATGACCGCAACCACACGATCCGGACGTGGGTCGTCACACTGGCCTACCTGCTGACCGACTATCGGTACCTTTACTTCTGAGGGGGAATGAAGATGACTCGTCGCGGCTTCATGGGAGGCATGCTGGGCGTCGGGACTGCCGGCTTCAGGGTGCCCCTTGCGAAGGGGGCCGACTACAGGGGCAAGCTCTTCGTGTTCATCCAGGCAGTTGGGGGCTGGGACCCCACGAGTTTCTGCGATCCGAAGACCAACGTGGCCGGCGAGCCGACGATCAACCACTGGGCAGAGGCTGACGAGCCACGCCAAGCGGGGAACATCCCCTATGCGCCATTCGCCAACAATCAGCGCTTCTTCGACAAGTACCACCAACGCATTCTGGTGGTCAACGGCGTGGATGCCCAGACCAACTCGCACAGCGCCGGAGTCGTCCACAACTGGAGCGGAAGGATCTCCGAGGGCTATCCGACAACCACGGCGCTGCTGGCCGGGCACAACGGCGCCGGCCTCTCGATGCCGTACCTCAGTTTCGGAGGATTCTCCAACACGGCGGGAGTGGCGGTGTTCACGCGCCTGAACAATCCGGCCGAGGTCCGGAACATTGCGAAGCCCGAACTTCTCGGCGGCGATCCCACTCGGCGCCCGTACCTGCAGCCCGAGGATTGGTCGACGATCACACGTTACCGGAACGCCCGCATGGCACGGTTGGCCGCGGCACCGAATCTGCTGCCCCGCGATGCTCGCAACCGAGAACTCTATGCGACGGCTCTGGATCCGGACGCGGCGGAGGGGCTGCGGGCATTCGCGGACATGATTCCGGATTCCGACTCTCTCCAACCCGTGGAGGAGTTCTACCTGTACCGGAGCACTCTCAAGAGGCAGGCACAGCTGACGGTCTTGGCGTTCTGGGCTGGTGTGGCCGTGAGCGCCGACCTGCGTCTCGGCGGATTCGACACGCACGATGATCACGACCGGGATCAGGGCTGGCTCTTGGGGAACCTGACCGATGGGATCGACTATCTGTGGGACTACGCCGAACTGCAGGGCGTGGCCGACCGGCTGGTGGTGGTGGTGGGATCAGACTTCGGCCGGACGAACAAGTACAACGCGGATGCCGGGAAGGACCACTGGCCGATCGGCAGCTTCATCGTCATGGAAAAGAACCAACCCTGGACGAACCGCGTGGTGGGCGAGACGGACGAGTTGCACTTCGCCCACAGGATCAACCCCGTGACTATGCAGCGGGATGATGCGGCCGGTACGCTGATCCATCCGAAGCACGTGCACAAGGCCCTCAGGCGGTACCTGGGGGTTTCGGAGACCGACGGCAGCAGACGATTTCCGTTCAATAACACGCAACTGCTTCCTCTTTTCTCCTGAGCGGGTCCCAACTCACATCCAGCCGGACGGCAAGCTATTTGTGCGCTACGTCCTCCCCAAGTTTGGTCACTTGGCAATCATCCTCGCCATCTGAGCTGCGAGCGGTATTCGCAGCCTATGCGCTCGGTCCGACGATAGTCGCGTTCCCAAAGGACCGCCATGACGATAAACACGGCTCCCTTCGCATGGCCCGTCCAGACGTGAGGACGGGTCCGTGGCAGAGGGCGTCGTGAGTACCGCCTGATCAGTCGATCCTATGACCCACTCCGCTGGTGGATTACTGACGAATCCCTTGAGGTCCGAGTCCGCTCACCAAGTGACGTGCTGCTCGGAGGAACTATGTCGGTGCGGGCAAAGTCATCCCCTTGATACAGCAGCGGCAGGTTGCGGCTGCGCGCCAAGGCGTAGGCGAAGACATCGCCGAAGTTCAGTCCGGCAGGATGATGTCCTTTCCCGAATCGGCAGTACGCTGCTGCGGCGACTGTCACCTGATCGGAGTCCACGGGCTCGATTCGGACCCATGGCTGACGCAGGAAATCCAGTGCGGTCTCTATTGGCGCTTCGCTCCGGCTTGCCACTGCGGCGAGTTCGATAGCATTGCCCGCGGATACCAGCGCCAGACCGCATTCTTCGATCATGTGCGCAAACTCCCCGGCCTGCTTCTCGTTGAGCAGGATTGCCTTTATCGTGGACGTGTCTACGACGATAATCTTGGCACGCCCCGTTCGCAGTAGAGTTCTTCCTGCAACGCTTGGGAAAGGGGCTCCCTGATGTCGGGGCACAGTCGCAATACTTCCTGCCGGAGCCGATTGCCGTTCCGGAGGTAGCGATTGAGCGAAGCGCTTACTTGGGCCTTGGTGACTTGATTGCCTACGCGCTCTTCCAACGCGCTCAGAGCCTCTTCGATGACGGCGGTCTTTCTCCCGTAGCCTGAGATGCCCAGCCGCTTAGCGAGGCGCTCCACACGATCATCAAGGTCCGGCCTGTGTGTGATGTTGATGGCCATCCAAGAAGCTATCGTCCAGTCGGCAGTATAGCGCTCGACTCTTGTATTAACTGTAGTGAACTGTCGGCCCGTGTATCCTTGCACCGAGAGATTCGAGTCTCCATGTCCCGGGCTGCGGTTGGGGATTGAGTCAAGGGGTGACGCGGTGACCGAAGTTCCTTGTCGGCTTGGCGGCGTAGCTCAGGAGCCAACTCTAAACTGCGCCGCGGTTGCTGAAGGCCGAGAGGTCCGATTGTCCGGGAAGGGGCCGGGCTAATCGGCGCGGCGCGTCGATTCCGCCTGGACCTGCTTGCGAAGACACGAGAAGAACCGGATGGCAAGCTCACGATCAGCCGAGGTCCCAACTCACATCCAGCCGGATGGCAAGCTCACGATCAGCCGAGGTCCCAACTCACATCCAGCCGGATGGC
>JAPPMC010000307.1:0-23360 GCA_028819235.1 Bryobacterales bacterium | reverse complement strand
AAGCTACGTGTACACTACATCCTCCCAAGCTTGCAACTCTATCCTTGACACTCTGCACCGCTGCTGGCCGAGGCGCTGCAGGTCTCGCCGGTCGTGCTAATCCAAGGTCCCCGCCAGTGCGGAAAGACCACCTTCGCCCGCGGCGAATGAGAACCTCTCTGCTACTCGTACACCAACTTTGACAATCCCGTAGCGCGCGAATCGGCGCAACGGGATCCGCTGGGATTTGTGGACGGCTTGCCGGAGCGCGCCATCCTTGACGAGGTCCAGAAGGCCCCGGCGGTCTTCGACGGCCTCAAGATTGCGGTTGACCGCGACCCCAAGCCGGGTCGCTTCGTCCTGACCGGTTCCAGCAATCTCGCTCTGACGCCGGCCATTAATGAGTCGCTCGCCGGCCGCATGCAGATCATCCGCCTGCACCCGCTCTCAAGAGCCGAACTGGCCCGCCAGCCTAGCGTCTTGTTCCTGCCGGCACTGTTCGGCGGCGGCTTGGCACCTCCCCGGTGGCCCGTTTGGACAAAGATCTCGGCGAGATCGTCACATCCGGTGGCTATCCCCCCGCCCTAGCGCGATCAGGCAGGCAGCGATGGCTGTGGCACCGGGACTATGTGCAGCAAGTCACACAATGGGATATTCGCGACCTCTCCAAGGCCCGGTCGCTGTCGGTAGTCCCGTTGCTCCTCGAAGCGGCGGCTTCGCAGACCGCACGGCTCTATAACCTGGCCGACCTGGCATCGGCGTTCTCGGTGCACCGCAATACAGTGGGCTCCTACGTGAGCGTCCTCCAGCGCCTGTTCCTCCTAGAGCATCTCCCAGCCTGGCGCACCAATCGCCTCAAACGCGTTGTGAAGGCTCCCAAGCTGCACATGGTGGACTGCGGTCTGGCCTGCTCGCTTCTCGGGATCCAGCCAAAAGGCCTTCTCGAAGATCGCGAGCTGCTGGGCCAGTTGCTTGAGACGTTCGTGTATCAGGAAATCCGCCGCCAAGCCGATGCCCTCGGGGAGCCATACTCGCTCTTCCACTACCGCGACCGGGACGGCGGCGAAGTGGACATTGTCATCGAACACGGATCGCTCGCTGTGGCGGGGATCGACATAAAGGCGTCTGCGACCGCGAAGGGGGCCCACTTCCGGGGTCTCCACAAGCTCAGAAAGGCCTGCGGAAAGCGATTCGCCGCAGGCGTTGTGCTCTACGATGGCGAGTATTGCTCCAGCTTCGGCGACTCGATGTTCGCCGTTCCGATCCGCATGCTGTGGGAGCAGTCGGATTAGCCGGGCGGCCGGAGCCGCTACGATCATAGGAATGGGGCCCTACCTCACCAGACTGGTCGAGCGGGCACGCCAGAACCCCCGCCGCATCGCCTTTCCGGAAGGCGACGATCCGAGGGTGCGAGAGGCCTGTGCGCGCCTAGCCCGCGACAAGGTCGTGCAGCCAGTGCTTGTCAGCACGAACACAGAGTGTGCCCCTGGCGTGGACTGCTCGCACCCGGAAACGTCCGGAAAACGCAACCGCTACGCGCAGATCTACCACGAGCGGCGCCGCTCGCGGGGCGTCACGCTAGGCGAGGCCCTGCAGATCGCGATACGCCCGCTGCACTACGCGGCGCTGATGCTCGAGAACGGCGACGTGGACGGCCTGGTCGGCGGGGCAAAGAACACTACCGCCCAGACCTTGCGCGCGTTGATCGAATGTGTCGGCGTCCGGCCGGAGTACCGGCTCGTGTCCAGCTTCATGGTCATGTTGCACTCGGACCGCCGCTTCGGCTCGGACGGCGTGATGGTCTACGCCGACCCCGCCGTCATCCCGAATCCGAATCCCAGCCAGCTGGCGGACATTGCGGTCGCCACGGCGCGCAACTGCCGGACCCTTCTTGAGGCCGATCCGTACGTCGCTCTGCTCTCCTTCTCCACGAAAGGAAGCGCGCGGCATCCGATGGCGGACAAGGTCATCGAAGCCCTGCGGATCGTCCGGGAGAGAGACCCTGCCCTCAAGGTTGACGGCGAACTGCAGGCCGACGCGGCGCTGCTGCCGTCGGTGGGCGCATCGAAAGCTCCCGGATCCCCCGTGGCCGGTCGCGCCAACGTGCTGATCTTCCCAGACCTCAACGCCGCAAACATCGGCTTCAAGCTCGGCGAAAGACTAGGCGCGACCCAGTCCCTCGGCCCATTCCTGCAAGGCCTGAACAAGCCGGCCAACGACCTCTCGCGGGGATGCTCCGTCGAGGATATCTACTACGTGGCGGCCGTCACCGCCCTTCAGTCCGTCGGCGTCGCCTAGCTCGGGGGCCGGCCGGCGCGCATCCGGCCAGCCCACCGAAGGTAGCGCAGCAGCGCGGCCCGTTCGCCCCAAGCGAACCTCCAGAAGGCCGCCGCGTCAACCTGCTCGGCCGGCACGCCCGAATATGTCTCCACCCGCCAGCGCAGGTAGGGGCTGCGCCAAGGCCGGATCCTGTGGCCCCGCGTGGCCTGCCAAATCAGTGCCAGAGCGCGCAGCCAAGCGGTCATCGCCGCAGCCTCCGATCAATCGGCGAAGTATCCCGGGCGGTATCGGGCCTTGTTGCTCCTGGCCTTGCCCTTGAGTTCGATCCGGATTCGCCGGTAACCGGACGGCTTGTTCGGTGGCCGCGTGTACTCGAGGATGTACTGGTTTCGGATGTCCGCTGCGATGCGTTTGGCGAGCGGCACGACCTCATCGAAGGTCAGCGGGAAGTACGCGGGTCCGCCCGTCGGCCGCGTCAGGCTGCGCAGGTGCCGCTCCGCGCGCCTAGCGGCCCGCCGCTCCTCCTCCGTGAGAATGCCGATGCCGTAGATGATTACGTCGGTCGACTGGAGCTTGCGGACCAGCACCTCCAAGTCCATGCGGCTGGAGGTGTCCTCGCCGTCCGTGATGATCAGCAGCGCGCGCTTGTTGTACTTCTTGTTGCCTTCCTTCAGCAAGTGGTCCACGGAGATGCTAGTCGCGTCGTACAGCGCCGTTCCGCCGCGGCTGTCGATCTGCTGGAGCGCGTCCTGCATCATGGCCAGGTCGCTCGTGAAGTCCTGGTCCAGATAGGCCTCGTCGTTGAAGTTGACGATGAACACCTCGTCCTGCGGATTGGAGGCCTTAACGAACTCCAAAGCCGCCGCGTTGACCTGACGGCGCCGTTCCCGCATGCTGCCGGAATTGTCGATCACCAAGCCGATCGAGACCGGCACGTCCTCCTGGGCGAAGTAGGTCAGCGATTGCGGCTTGTCGTCCTCCAGCACGGCAAAGGCCTCCCGCTCGAGATCGGTGATGAACCGGTCCTGGCGATCGACGACGGAGACGTGCAGCACGATCCGCTGCGTCTCTACGCAGAATGTGACCCCGGGGTCGCAAACCTCCGACTGGCCCGCGGCCGAATCGAAACCGCCGCCCACCACCAGCAACAGGCCAGCGGCGAGGAGCATCCGCACCGACCGCTTAGCGGGTGGGCGCGTAGTATCCATTCCGGTAGTAGGGGCGCAGCTCGGGCATTCCGCGGATTCTCTTGATCTCCACTTTGACACGGCGCCACTTGCCGTCCTTCTGCGTATTCTCAGGGACGTATCCGAGCACGTATTGGTTGCGCAGCTCGATCCCGATCTTCTCCGCGATGTCGGGCAGCTCGTTCACGTTCTGCACGGCGAACTGCCGCCCCCCGGTCGACTCGGCGATCTCGGTCAGCAGCCCCGGACCTGCGGCCTCCTCAGGCGTCCGGCCGCGCGTCGAGTACGGCTCGTAGATGCCGATCGCGTAGATCTGCACGTCCGACTCGCGCACCGTGCGCTTGATCTCCCTAGGCGTGTACCGGCTCGAATTGTCTCCCCCGTCTGAGATCACCAGCAGCGCCTTCTGGGTGTTCTTGGCCTCCTTCATCTGGCTCAGCGCCAGATAGATCGCGTCCAGCAGCGCAGTGCGACCCTTGGAGCGCACGAAGGTCAGCCGGCTCTGGATCTCCTCCAAGCTCCGGGTGAAGCCCGTTACCATCTCCGGCCGGTTGTTGAACTGCACGAGGAAGAACTCGTCCTCGGGGTTGATGGTCTTGAAGAACTCCGCGACTGCCTCCCGGGCTTTGGTCATCTTGTAGCCCATGCTCCCGGAAGCGTCAAAGACCACCGCCAGTGAGAGCGGGGCCTCCTCGGCTCCAAACTGACGGATCATCTGGGGCTTGTTGTCCTCCTTGACGATGAAGTGATCCTTGTTCAGCCCGGTGACCATGCGGCCGATGGGATCCGTGACCGTGACGTTGATGAGGGCCATCTCGACATCAACCTTGATGATGTCGCGGCGGCTGAACGCCGGGGCAACCTCTTCGGTCGGCGGTTCGAGGTCCGACTCAGCGACCAGCGCCGCCGAGCCTGGCAGGAGCGCGATGGCAGCCGAGTGCAGTGCTGCGGCGCATAGGCTGCGTCGCTCTAGCTGCATGACAGTGGCCACTCCGCCGGGTCGCTGGACGCCCCGCCTTCCCATCCGTATAGGCGTCAACAGCATAGCACCGCGTTACTCTGCCCGGAACTCACGGGGCCGGCCGGAACTCTGCCGACCGGTCGGCGCCGACATCGAAGCAGGTCGGCCGTGGTAGGCTGGTCATTGCCGCGGGAAACGCCCGGGACACAGCGCTAGTGGCCCGTCCGAAGTATGTCTTCATTACGGGCGGCGTGGTTTCTTCGCTCGGCAAGGGCATAGCCGCGGCGTCCATCGCGAACCTGCTCGAGAGCCGCGGCCTGAGGGTCACGCTTCAGAAGCTGGACCCCTACCTGAACATTGATCCGGGCACGATGAGCCCGTTCCAGCACGGCGAGGTGTTCGTCACCGACGACGGCGCCGAGACCGACCTTGACCTTGGACACTACGAACGGTTCACGCACGCAGTCCTGACCCGGGCCAACAACGCCACCAGCGGGAGCATCTACGAGAGAATCCTCTCCCGGGAGCGGCGGGGAGACTATCTGGGCCGGACGGTGCAGGTAATTCCGCATGTCACCGGCGCCATTCGCCAACAGATCGAGAAGGTCGGGACTGACGGCATCGATGTAGTGCTCACCGAGATCGGAGGCACGATTGGTGACATCGAATCGCTCCCGTTCACGGAGGCCATCCGGCAGATGCGCCAGAAGGTCGGCCGCAGCGGGTGCATTTACGTGCACGTGACACTCGTGCCGTACATCGCCGCCGCCGGCGAGCTCAAGACCAAGCCCACCCAGCACAGCGTCAAGGAGCTTCGCGCGCTGGGGATCCAGCCCGACATCCTCATCTGCCGCACGGAGACAGGCCTCTCGCGGGATCTGCGCGAGAAGATCTCGCTGTTCTGCGACGTCGACCGCAAGGCGGTCATTGCGGCCCGCGACGTGGACACGGTCTATCAGGTCCCGGTCGAATTCTCCGAGCAGGGGGTCGACCGGATCGTTCTGGACCGCCTCGGCCTTGAGGCCGGCCCGTCCAACCTCGGCCCGTGGAAGAGCATGCTCAGGACCATGCGCCACCCGACCGACAGCGTCGACATCGCAGTGGTGGGCAAGTACGTGGACTACGAGGACTCCTACAAGAGCCTCAAGGAAGCCCTGCTGCATGGCGGGCTCGCGCACGGGTGGCAGACGCGCATCCACTGGATCGAGGCAGAGAGCGTCTCGGCCGCCACCAGTACGAGGCTGCTCGGGCGGTACGACGGGATCCTGGTCCCCGGCGGTTTCGGTTCGCGTGGGATCGATGGCATGATCGAGACCATCCGCTTTGCCCGCGAAAACGAAGTTCCTTACTTCGGCATCTGCCTCGGCATGCAGACGATGGTGATCGAATTCCTGCGGAACGTGTGCGGGATTCCGGGCGCGCACTCCACCGAGTTCAACCCCGAGGCTCCGGCGCGGGCCTTCCTGAAGCTTCGGGAGCTGAAGGGCGTCGAGGATCTAGGCGGCACGATGCGGCTCGGAGCCTGGCCCTGCCGCATCTCCGAGGGGAGCTTCGCCAAACAGGCGTACGGAACGGCTGAGATCAGCGAGCGCCACCGCCACCGCTACGAATTCAACCGGCCGGAGTTCGAGGGCACGGTGACCGAGCACGGCATGCGCATCACGGGGGAGACGCCCGAACAGGGATACGTGGAGATTTGCGAACTGCCCAACCACCCGTGGTTCCTGGGGTGCCAGTTCCACCCCGAGTTCAAGTCGAAGCCGCTCGAGCCCCAGCCTCTGTTCAAGGCCTTCGTGAAGGCGAGCCACGAGCGGCGGCGCCGCCGCGACAAGACTTTCGCGGAGCAGGAAGCGGAGCGGTTCCTGCGGCTGCACCAGCCACGGCCGCTCGCGGCGACCTCAAGATGGGCCGACCTCGACTAACTGGAGAACTCCATGCTTCGTTTCGGGTTGCTGGGAGCGGGCCGGATCGGCCGCATGCACGCCAAGAACATTGCGAGTCACCCGAAGGCCGACCTCGCGGGGATCTTTGACATTGACGAGGCTGCAGCGGCTGCAGCGGCGCGCGAGACGGCCAGCCGCGCTTACGGGTCCGCCGGGGAGCTGCTGTCCGACGGCTCGATCGACGCCGTCTTGATCGCGACATCCACCGACACCCATTGCCAGCTGATCGAACGGGCGGTGCGTGCCGGCAAGGCAGTGCTCTGCGAGAAGCCGATCCACCTCGACATCCGAGAAGTGGACCGCTGTCGTGAGGTAGTCGCAGCCTGCGGCGCGCCCGTGCAGATCGGGTTCAACCGGCGCTTCGACCCCGGCCACGCCGCATTGCGCTCATCTGTGGATAGGGGGGAGATAGGCAAGCCCGAGCTAGCGGTCATATCCAGCCGAGACCCATCCCCTCCCCCGCTGGAGTATGTGCGGGTGTCCGGCGGCCTGTTCCGCGACATGATGATTCACGACTTCGACATGGCGCGGTTCCTCTTCGGCGAGAACCCCGTCGAAGTCACGGCAATGGGATCGGTGCTGGTGGACGAGCAGATCGGGAACGAGGGGGACGTTGACACGGCTATGGTCACGATGCGCATGGCGTCCGGAGCGCTGTGCCACATCAATTGCTCGCGCCGCTGCTCCTATGGATACGATCAGCGAATCGAGATGTTCGGCGAGAAGGGAATGCTGATCTCGGGCAACCCGACCCCGACAGAGCTCGAAACGTACGGGCCGGCCGGAACGGGAACGCGCCAGCGGCTCCACCACTTCTTCATAGAGCGCTACAGGGACTCCTATCTCCGGGAGATCGACGCATTCGTCCAAGCGGTGGAGTCGGGATCCGACCCGAGCCCGAGCTTCGACGACGGCAGGCTGGCGCTGGTGCTGGCCAACGCGGCGGTCGAGTCGGCCGCCAACGGGCGAACTGTCAAGGTCTAGCGCCAGCAAGCGCCGCCGGGGCGGGCCGGCATGGGTATACTCGGGCCCGATGGGACCCTTGCTCGCGACTCTCCTGCTGGTGCCGCTGACGGCGCTGGCCCAGCCGGCCGACTGGCGGGTTGGGCTGGCCATGGCGGACATTACCCCGGAAGAGCCTCTTCAAATGGGTGGCTACGCGGCGCGCAACCAGCCCTTCGAGTCAATTGCCGACCGGCTCTTCGCCAAGGCGCTCGCGCTGCAGGACTCCAGAGGGGCCAAGGCACTGCTGATCACGGCAGACCTACTCGGGTTCACCAGCGAACGTTCGGCGGCAATCTGCGAGCGGCTCGCGAGGACTGAAGGGATCAGCCGCGAGCGCATCCTGCTGAACGCGTCGCACACCCATGCCGCTCCTTTGGTGGCCGGCTCGCTGTTGGCCCGGCTGTCCGGCGAGGACCGGACCCGGATCGAGCGCTACATCGAGACCTTGGACTCCAAGATTGTCGGGGCGGCCCGCAAGGCACTGGCGGAGATGCGCCCGTCGAACCTGTCGTGGGGGCGCGGCGTCGCCAAGTTCGTCATGAACCGGCGGGAGTTCACGCCCAATGGCGTCATCTTGGGCACGAATGCCAGCGGCTTGGCGGACCGCACCGTCCCGCTGCTGAGAGTTGCCGGCGCCGATGGCGGCCTGCGCGCGGTGGTGTTTGGCGCGGCAACGCACTGCACCACCCTCACCGGGGGGAACCTGCAGATCAGCGGGGACTATGCCGGCATCGCCCAGGGCGAGGTCCAGCAGCGGCTGCCCGGAGTGCAGGCGATGTTCATGACTGGGTGCGCCGGCGACGCCAACCCTTACCCGCGCGGAACGCTGGCTCTAGCCCGGCAGCACGGCCGTGAGCTGGCCACGGTGGTAGAGGAAGTTCTGGAAGGAGATCTCGAGCCTGTCAGGGGGCCGCTGAGCACTGAATTTCGGCTCGTGGACCTTCCGCTGCAGCGTCTCACCCGGCAGCAGATTGAGCGAATGAGCGAGGGGGCCCGGTCCTACCGCAGGTTCTTCACGGATGGCGCGCTCGAGCGGCTGCGGCAAGGGCGCCAGCTGCTCGATTCCTACCCCGCCCCGTTCGCGCTGTGGCAGTTCGGCCAGGACCTGACCTTGCTCGCCTACAGTGGCGAGACGGTCGTCGACTACGTACAGCTGGCGCAAGAGCGGCTCGGACCGCTACGGCTGTGGGTCAGCGGGTACAACAATGACGTCTACGGGTACCTTCCCACGGACCGCATCCTTCGAGAGGGAGGGTACGAGACGCGTGGGCTGTATACGGACTACGGGCTCTTCACGCCGGACGTTCAGGACGTAGTCATGGACGCCATTGTGGAGATGGCCCGCAAGGCTGGCCGGCCGGTTCATTGAGGGCAGACTGGGGCCGTGCAGACACATCGCCATGTTTGGTCGGATCTGAACCGCCCGGGTGGGGCCATTCCTGTCGGCGGCAGGCCTAGACTGCTAAGAGCCGGGCAGCGCATAAGGCTCGCGCTCCGGCGCTGGGAGAAGCAATGCAGAGCACAAGGCGCACGTTCTTGGTGACCGCTGCCGGGGCAGCAAGCATCCGCAGGGGACAGCCCGCGCAAGCGCGGATCACCGCAATCTCCCTGTCCACGATCCAGGGCAACTTCCACAAGTTTGTCGCGATGAACTCGCAGGATGATGAGCCCAAGGGCACGAGCTACACAAACGTACTTGTGCGCATTGCCACCGACGCGGGCGTCGAGGGTGTTGGTGTGATGGGCTACACGCCTCCCGATGCGGCCTTCCTGAGGGACGTGCGCTCGCTGTTGGGTGCTGATCCCGAGTCGGCCTACGAGTTCCGCGACGGGCGTGTCTGGGGACGCTCAGCCACCTTATCAGGGCTGCTGACACGCTACAAGCACCTGGACGGCCCCCTTTTCGACCTCATCGGGAAGCTCCGCGGCGTGCCGTGCTGGCAGCTGCTCGGGGAGTCGGTACGCGAGACCGTGGAGGTCTACGACGGCACTCTGTACTTCAGCGACCTGTGGTTCCAAGACCGAGGTGTGCAGGCAGTGGTCGACGAGGCCCTTGAGGCCACCGGCAACGGGTACCGCGGAGTCAAGCTGAAGATCGGCAGGGGCCACAAGTGGATGCCTAGCGAGGAGGGCCTCGATAGGGACGTCGAGATCATTCGGGCCGTTCGCAGCGCGATCGGCTTTGACCGCAAGCTCCTCGTGGACGCAAACAACGCATACGCCGGCGACCCCGGTCTAGCGTGGCGTCTGCTGGAGCGGACCAAGGACCAACGGGTGGACTGGTTGGAGGAGGCCTTCCCGGACGATGTGACCCTGTACCAAGAGCTGCGTGCCAAGATGGCCCGGCACGGCATCCAGACGCCCATCGCGGACGGGGAGAGCGTCCGTGATGTCGAAGAGTTCCGGCCGTTCCTCGAGCCGCAGCCGGTCATCGACGTAATGCAGATGGACATCCGCACCGGCGGACTGCTCGACTGCCGAACAATGGCGGACCTCGGAACTCCAGCCGGGGTTCGCGCCGTGCCGCACAACTGGGGCGCCCAGGTTGGGCTCTTCATGAGCCTGCACTTGGCCAAGACCCACAAGAACATTTCCGGTGCAGAGGACGACCGGTCGACCTGCCCGGCCCTGACAGCAACCGGATATGAGTTTCGGGACGGGACCTACACCGTCTCCGACGAGCCGGGACTGGGTGTCGCGGTGAACGAGAGCTTCTACGAAGCCCCCGACTTTCCTGGCGTGACCGTGATCCGCTGAGCCGTAGCGGACCTCAGTCGCTTAGGTGCAGTTCGGCAATGGCGATGCCGCTCTCGCCAGCGACTGCGTAGAGCAGGTAGACGCGCCCCTCTTCTTCGAAGATTGCGGGATCCCGCAACTGGTTGACCGGGCCGTAGGCCACGCTTCGAATGGACGGCTCCACAGGCTCGAGTGCCCCTTCCCAATGACGCTCCGGGCGCAGAACCTCGGCTGCCTCGGAGTCGCGCCACTCGGCCCACGGCACGGACAGGTCGATCGTGCTGTGGAGGATGCGCTCAGGGGCCTGGCCGACCTGCGTCCAGAATACGTGCAGAAGGTCGCCCCGCACGAGGAGGGCGCAATGCCGCATGTCGGGGTTGAAGAGCAGCGGGCCCGGCTCAAACCCGGTCATCCCGTCTTGCGAACGGTAGACCTGGCCTGGCATCGCGATCCCATAGGTCACGCCGTCCCGCCAGAAGGTGCGCAGGTAGGTCCTGCCCAAGATCTGCGGAAGCCCCCGAAAGTCGATCCCATCAGTCGACACGGCGACCCGCGAGACTTGGCGCCCGGGGCCCTCAAGGCCGTGGAAGTACATGACGATTCGCCGCTCGTGCTCGTCCACGTGGACGTCCGGCGAGGCAATGTGCGGCGCAGTCATCTCCAGGCGCAGTGAATGCGGCAGGCCGCCTGCATCGGGATCCGCTGCCCGTCTGGCTGCCTCTCTCCGCAGCTCGGCCTCGGTCACCTCCGGCGGTTCGCTGGGAAAGTGCGAGTGCTCGATCTGCAGGCTGCCGGGAGGATGGATCTTCCAGGGGCCGGTCAGCTCGTCGGCGTAGGCAAGCCGGATGTAGCTGCCCTTGTGGTCGGCGAAGTACAGGTAATAGCGGCCAAGGGGATCCGCGATCCAGTCCGGCACACGGATGAGCGACGGCCCTTGGATGTTGGTGCCGATGCTCGGATGCAGGTCTGGCGTGATGATCGGAGCGTCAAGCAAGCGCTCGACGCGAATTGAGAGTTCCGCAGGGAAGCACAAACCCGCCATCAGCAGCACTGAGAGGCTAGCCCGGAGGCCCTGAACGGTCGCGCCCCTCATCGTCATCACCCGAGGATATCCCATGACGGTGTGCGGCGGTTGGGGTGTGTCGTACGTCGCAGTCTTGGGATTCTCACTCGTCGCTCGGGATTCGCCTCTTCAGGTGAAGGAAGAGGGAAGCTTCAGCACGCCCCGACGTATCCGACGGGGGGTAGTGTCGTCAAGGGACGCGTTGCTTCCAGAGAAGGCGGAGGCTACCCTGCCTTAGCCATGGCCGCGTCAGAGCGCATCTCGGATCCGAAGAGACGAAAGGGGCGCTATGTGGCCGAAATCCCGGTCCCGATGCCACACCGGCACCCTGTGGCGGATGGCAATCGCGGCAATCAGGCAATCAATCGACGAACGAACCGTTTCTCCGCGCCGCCTGCACTCCGAAATGGGGGTCAGCCGCCCCACAAACAAGTCCGCCGCGAATGGGCCTCCTAGCCGAGGCAGTCCCACCATCAGCCTTTGGACAAAGCTCCGCTGCCTGCCTAGGCGCAACCCTCGCGGGACTTCCTAGATGACTGGCCTCCAAGTATCGAAGTTCAAGCAGCCAGTCCTCGGAGGACGGGCCCTCCCCGGCAAGAGATCGATCCGGACCGACGTATCCACCAAGGCTATTCGCCTTACCTTTCCGGCTGTCGGGGAGAGTCTCCGCGCATTTCAGACAGATCACCAATCCACTCGACTCTTCCTGCGTGATCTGCCAAGCCCTGAATCCACCTCATGCGCACCGCCTCTCTGAGGGCCAGATCAACGGTGGCGGTGTGGGTTCTCGTTCCGAGGACACGAGTCGCCTCCTCCAGTACCGCCGTATCGACCATGAGAGTCGTGCGTTTCATATCAGCACCTTAGCCTCAGAGACTTCCCGGGGGCAAACGGAAGACCCACCACCATTCCTGCCCGATGCTCTCAGAGGAGACCCGAGTACCCGGATTGAGCCGCATCCTGCCCCGATCAATCGCCTCCCGGCAGCCAGACTAGACAGTCCCTGCGCCTGTGATGGCCGCGTGACTCGCACGTTGCTGGCGGACTTGACGATGCAGGGCCGCTGCTACGATCACGTGCGGGCTAAGCGCTGGAGACCTGACGCCGTCGTTCGGCGGCCGTGAGAGCCGTGCTGAAAGAGGATTGGTGCATGCACGCCCTGATCGAATCCCACCGGTCCGAAATCCGCGCCTTGGCTGAAGTCCACGGCTCCCGCGACGTGCGAGTGATTGGTTCCAGGGCGCGGGACGATGTGGATGAAGGTAGCGATGTCGACCTACTGGTGACCTTGCCGCCCGGCAAGACGGGCTTGGCCCTTGGCGCATTGCTGATGGACGTTCAGGATCTCCTAGGGCGACGGGTCGATGTGGTGACCGAGAATTGCCTGCATCCTGCCTTTCGAGCCAAGGTGCTGAGCGAAGCGCAGGTGCTGTGAAGCCAGGCGTTCGGACCGACCGGGCCCTGTTGGACCACATCCTGAGCCGAATCGCGCGAATCGAAGAATACACGAATCAGGAGCAGTCGAAGTTCTTTGACTCCCATTTGGTGCCAGACGCCGAACTTCGGAACTTGCAGACCATCGCGGAATCGACTCAGCGGCTCAGTCATGGCCCCAGGGCAACCGAGCCTGAAGTGCCGTGGCGTGCCATCGCTGTTATGCGCAACGTGCTCGTGCGTGACTACTTCGAAGTCGACCTCGAAGTGGTCTGGAGTGTCGTGGGCCAAGATCTGCAAGAACTGGCGGCGGTTGACCGGATGACGCAAGTGGTAGCACGTCGCCAATCATGAGTGAGGGAGGGAGGCGAGCGGAGGTGCCGGGATTTGGGAATGAACCACCGCTCCCGGCAGGTGCCGAGCAAATCCTTGCACCCGCTCCCGGGCTGGATCAGGGACACTGACCCAATTCGGAACCAAGTCCCGTCTCAACCCCGAAACCCCAATTCTGTCCACAGATCACCAAGGCCCAATCCCCCCATGCCCTCCACCTCGGGCAGCCGCCCAACCAATGGCCTTCCGGTAGAGCCGGGGAAGGCCGCGTCGTGCAGCAAGCCCTTGGCGATAGTGCCGAGATAGTCATTGGCCAAGGGCGTCGTTGGTGTGCTTGCGCATCTGCAGGGCCATTCGGTCGGCCTCGGGCTTGACCTTAGGCCTAAGCTGATCGTAGTTCCTGCGTAGTTCAGCGGTCTTGCGCGCACGCTCTAGCTGTCGCGTGACCGGCTTCTGGTCTGGTCGTCGCATCGATGGCCAGAGGTCGGCAGTGTCCGTCCCCCAACACAATGCTGGGTGATTCTTAAACCTCTGCGGGACCTCTGCCCGCAAGGCACATTCGAGACTTGCGGCAGGTCTGAAGTTGCCGTCGCGCCGGGCATTACCCGACGCCAGCTGCTGGCCAACCCACATGGCCAGCAAGACTGGCAGGTAGGCGTTGGAGAGAATGAACAAGAAGAGACCCGAATCCAGAATCGAGAGCCCTGATCGCTGTCTCAGAAGAATAGCTGAATCGTCTGACCGTCCAAGTCGTAGATTGTCGAACGATTGCTGAGCCACATCGGTTCGGCCAGTTCGGCGTTCCAAGTCTGGAGCTCTGCCTCGAGCCGCTGGACAACTTCCGGATGCTCTCCGGCTACGTTCCGACTCTCGCCGACATCTGCGGACAGATCGTACAGAACGGTCAGCTGCCCTTGCGGGGAATCCCCGGCGTACTCCACTTGCGGAAGGCGCCGGCCACCCAGAGTCAAGTCGTCCTCGGTGAGGTCTGTCTTGTTCACCCTCCATAGCTTCCAGTCGCCCCAGCGCACCGCAATGTTTGGCTTGAAGCGCCAGAACAGGAATTCGTGGGGAGGGTCGCTGACTTCCCCGCGAAGGTGGGGCAGTAGGTTGACGCCGTCCTGAGCCCTGTCCTCTGACCCGGCGGCTGCAGCAAAGGTGGAATACAGGTCCAGGGCGATGATCGGGTGCTCGTAAATCGCGCCGGCTGGAAGGCCAGCGGGCCAGTGGAATATGAACGGCACACGTATCCCGCCCTCAAGATGGAACCGCTTCGAGCCCCGCAGCGGGTCGTTCGAGCACACGTCCTGCGAGAGGTACTTCACGCATCCGTTGTCGGAGGTGAACACGACCAGGGTGTTCTCCAGAAGGCCATGCGACCGCAGCTCGGCCACGACGTCGCCCATGTAGTCGTCCACGGACGCGACCATTGCCGCGAAAATGCGCCTCCCGTCCGGCTCAACGTCGGCGTAGCGCTCGGCGTACTCCGCCGTCGCCTGCAGAGGCGTGTGCGGAGCGTTCGGTGTCAGCATCAGGAAGAACGGCTGGTCCTTGTGGCGCCGCACGAAATCGACCGAGCGCTCCGCGAAGACGTCCGTGAGGTAAGCGTCCACCTCGACCTGCTCAAAGCCTTCGAAGATGGCGTTCGCATCGCCGCGACCCGTCGGAGCATTGGCGGCGGGCCAGGACTGCACCCCCTCCCTCCGGGAGTCGATATAGGAAGTCCCGCCCGCCAGGACGCCGAAGTACTCATCGAATCCCCGGTTCAGGGGGTGGTGCTGCTCCGACTTGCCCAAATGCCACTTGCCGACGAGCCCGGTAGCGTAGCCGGCGTCGCTGAGCATGTCCGCCAACGTGCGTTCGTCTGGCGGCAGCCCGACCACCGTGTCGCGCCCCGAGGGGTTGAACTCGTATCCGAACCGAGACTGGTAGCGGCCCGTGTAGAGCCCTGCCCGCGAGGGGCTGCAAACGGCGGCCGAGACGTATCCGTCCGTAGCCCGCACGCCGCCCGAGGCCAGCGCATCTATGTTTGGCGTGCGGATGACCGAAGAGCCGAATGATCCGAGGTCGTTGTACCCGAGATCGTCCGCCACCATGAGGACGATGTTGGGCGGACTGCTGGCCGGCTCGCCGCCGGGATTCGAGCACGCCAAGGCGACCAAGAAGATTGGCGTCAGGTAAAGGAAGCGCATGGGCGACCGTATTGTAGTGCGCGCTTGCGGTGGAGCTGGCCAGCACCCTGGAGGCGGTGCGTCGCCGTGTTGTTCGCACCGCCGTCCCCTCATTGCTAGGCTCCAGACCACAATGGGCAGCTTCTGACGACGCGACTGGCTCTGCCCTGCCGGGCCGCTTGAGGCAGGATCGCCACCGCGCGCCTGCGGATCTCGCCAAGGGAAGTACTTGAGCAGTTGCCGACCCGGCAGTGGCCTCAGGGCCCAGCAATCTGCTAGCGAAGGTCAGCGTTGAGGAGACCGCGGCGATGGGTGCCTTCTTCGACGATCCTGCCGAGGAGACCACGTTCGAGCGCGACTTGGCCGCGCGGTCAGTGAAGTCCCCTGACCGCAACATCTTGCGCCTCGGCCAGCTTGGCGAGGTCTCGCGACGTGCTACGAGGTAATGTCGGTGAGGTGGCGCTGCTTTGCGGATCGTACCGGGTAGACTGACAACCGTGTTGCGTCTGTGTCCGCGCTTGGTCGTGGTGCTGGCTGCCATGGCTCCGGCGGCGAACGGAGAAGAACCGATCAGCCCGACAGATCGCTTCGCGCTGTACAACGGTTGCGGCCCAATGGGCGTGGTAGCCGAGATACCAGGGGAGTACCCGACCGGTGCCGGCCCCTCGGCCGCGCAGCTGGAAGGACTAGCGGAGAGCCGATTGCAGACAGCTGGGCTGTATCAGCCCGACGCCTCGGCATTGCTGCACCTATCCGCAAGGGGGAGCCAAGTCGAGCTACGGTTCATGAAGCCTGTCATCGACGTGGCGAGCGGAGAAGAGGAAACAGTCGGCACACACACGCGCACCGCCGCATTCCAGGACGGCAGCGCCGCTGCTGCTGTCGTCGAGATCTCGAAGCTGCTGGACCACTTCCTCGCCGACTACCGGCGCGTGAACCGACCACCCTGCGACAGGGCGGATGCCTCGGCGCGCGTGCGGCGTGTGAAACCGTCGGTCGAGACGGCCGGCGCCGCGCGCCGGCGAGATGATGCAGTGACCAAGCGTCCGTCGGCCCTGCCGCAAGCCGCGCAGACGCGCGGACCGGGCCCCATCCCCTGCGGGCCAATCCTGTCGCCGCCCGAACGGGAGAGCGACGACAAGACCGTTCACAAGATTGGCTCGGAGGTTAGCAGCCCGCGGCTGATCGAGAAGGTCGAGCCGGAATACAGCGATCAAGCGCGCGATGCCAAGCTGGAAGGCACTGTCATGCTCGCTGGCGAGATCTGGGAGGACGGCAAGGCGCACAACATCCGCCCGGTCCGCTGCCTCGGCATGGGCCTGGACGAGAATGCCGTCGAAGCGATCAAGAAATGGGTCTTCAGGCCGGGCGAGAAGGACGGTCGCCCGGTGAGAGTGGCAGCCCAATTCCAAGTCAGCTTCCGATTGGTGGTCAGAGATCCGCAAGAGCGCTAGTTTGCCCGCGTTCCCGGCTAGGCGCCCTCAAGCTAGCTTCGGAGCACCTTCGAGAACTGCGGCTACGCTTCTGGCGAATGAGTCTTCGACCTGATGGTTCGAGTCGGAAGAGAGAATGCGCGCGGAGAGCCCGCTGTGAGACGCTCCGGGGCACCTCAGCGCGGGCCGATCACGTGATCAGGTCCTTGGCGGATAGCGACGCCCTTCGCCGCACGGTGGCTGCCGCGGGTCGGCAGTCTACGCAGACCGCCATTCACGACTTACCCGAGAGCCACTGCCGACCACTTCAGGGTTAACCACTGGCCTATGGGAGGGGGCAGTTGCGACGGGCGACCGGCACATCCGCCGCCAGCCGGGGTAGAGACACGCGGTCTGGCCGCTTGGATCGACGGTTGCCTCGGTCTCACTCAAGCTCCCGAATGCTCACGTTGCGATAGTAGACGGGCCATCCCTCGGACTGCAGGCAGATGTTGCCCTCGGACGGGTCGATCTCGCGACCCTCGTTCATCTTCTTCCCGTTCAGCTTCACAGTGACAGTGCCGTCCAGCGACGTGATCTCAATGCTCTCCCATTCCCCGAAGGGACGGCGGTTGTCGTGCACAGGTCCGCGGTGCGCGCCGGTCACCGATCCGCCCCGGACGCCGAACAGGCTGCCGGCCTCGCCGTAATGGCCCTGGATCTCAAGGGATCTTGGCCAAGTGCGGTCGATCGCTCCCGCGTGGATGAAGTAGCCGGCGTTGGGGTACGCCGGAGGGTCCCGGTTCCAGCCCTCGCGCTGGAATCGCCACTCCGCTCGGAAGATGAAGTGCCTGTAGGTCTTTCTGCTGCGCAGGAACCCATCGGGCTTACCGGTGCAGGCGATAATTCCATTCCGGAGCGACCAGGTGTCGCTCGCCGAGCCCTCGACGGTCCAGTGCTCGGTCAGGTCGCTCAGTGGCATTAGCGAAACGAACCCGTCAGGCTGCCCAAAGAGCACCGCTCCCGCCGCAATGAGAACAGATGGCAGAACTGCGGCAGGACCTGCTAGGCGAGTGCGCTTTTGCCGTCCCCCTGTCCTACCCGGTGAGCAGGCGTAGAATTCAGGCGGGCCCAAGCGACCCGTTTTGTAGGCAGTGGCCCAGCGATTCATTGCGCGGAGAACTGCACTTGCACCAAGGAGACCCCAGTGACTGACCCAACCATCCCGCGACGCAGATTCCTTCAAGGGGCTGCGGTGGCCGCCACAGCGGCCCTGCAAGCACAGGATACCAAGCTGCACCTTGGAATCATCGGAGTTGGCAAGCGTGGCACGGCACACTTGACTCGAATCGTGGAGCGCCCGGATGTGATCGTGAGCGCCGTGTGCGACATCGATCCTTCGGCGCGCGACGCCGGGCAGAGCGCCGCCAGGGCTGACAGGCCCCGCTCACACGCCGACTACCGCGAACTGCTGCGCCAAGATGACGTTGAAGCGGTCTTGATTGCAACTCCCTGCCATCTGCACGCGGAGATGGTCGTGGCCGCGCTGCGGGCCGGAAAGCACGTCTATTGCGAGAAGCCCTTGGCCATCACGGCAGACCAGGTTCGCACCGTGCTGGAGGCGGCACGCAGTTCGCCCAGAGTCTTTCAGGTCGGCCAGCAGCTACGCAACTCCCCGCACATTCAAGAGATCGCGCGCCAAATCCACGAAGAGGGTTTGATCGGAACGCCGCTGGTGGTCAAGGCACAGCGGCACAGTACGCCTTCCAGGCCGGAAGACCGCAGCGAGTCCGGCAGCGGGCGCCAGCGGAGATTCCCTGGCTGGTACAACGACGTCCGCCTCTCGGGCGACCTCATTGTGGAGAACGCCGTACACAACCTCGACGTCTGCAATTGGCTCGCGGGAAGTCGGCCCTCCCGCGCATTCGGTCACGGCCGCCGATACCTTCCCGAGCCGATGCCGGCGGGCACAGTGATGATGGACGGATTCAGCGTCGAATACGTGTACGAGAACGATGCGCACTTGGACTACAGCCAGCTCTATCTGCAGCCTCGGGCGATGCGGAAGCTCCCCAACGGACAGTGGTTCGTAGTCTACGGAGACAAGGGCGCTATTGAGATCGACTACGTGGCTTGGACCTTCTTCGACCTGTACGGCGACTCCGAGCCAGAGGAACACCGGGCCGACGACGGCGTCGATCTGACCCAGCTTGCGCACGACGACTTTCTGCGAGCCATCCGCGAGGGCAGTCCGCCGGCGGCAGGAGTTGATATCGCGGCGACCGCCGCGCTTACCGGCATCATGGGCCGAGAATCCATCTACCAGAGACGGATGGTCACATGGCAGGAAATGGGCGTTCCCATCTAGCCATCCTGCCTAGGCGGAGCGGTCCCGACTACCTAATGCGTGCCGCCGGCGCCGGCGCCGATCGACGAGCTTGACCGTAGAGGCCTAACGTCGCCGCAATCGCCGCGCTGAACTCGCTGCCTCTCGGGCAGATGCCACCATTCTCCCAATCGGCGAGAAGCTCCCCTTGTAAGCGAGCGCTCGGAGCAATTCGGGCGAAAATGCAGCCATGTTTGTAAACGAATTGCAACCCCATAATTGACATGAAACATAGAAAAGTTGCCCGCGAAAATCCATTTGGAAACCAAATTGCCACTTGTTTGGCAATAATCCCTACACGCTCCCCCAAGGTGCCCTTGACGGCTCTCCGAGGAGGCGGTAGAGTCAGTTCGGCACAATCGCAGCCCAGTCACTGGTCCGGTTTGATTAGATACCCCAAGAAAACTCGATTCGCGGTGCATGACCAATCGAATCGACTGTCCCAAGGGATGGCACGTCTCAGTCGAACCTTGCGTGAGCGAGTTTCGCCGACGCCTATGCCAAGAGCGGTAGTGCGGCTATGAGGGCCTGCTCGGCGAGTTTCGCGTCACGGCAGTCGGCGTACTGCTTGGACAGATTCCGAGCGGCGCTACCGGCGGGGCCGGTCATGTGTCCGCTTTGACCTTGTCCGCGGCCTACCGAGTAATAAAGGAACTGTGAGAAGGGAGTTTTCAATCGTGCTAACCAACCCACGGGAAACAACGGTTTCCAAAGCGGCCCGCTCAGCGGCCTGCGTCTTAGTCATGGCGCTCCTGCCAGCGTTCACTGGCAACACCATCTTCGCTCAAGGCGGCGGCACAGCCGCGGTTACAGGCCACATCACCGATCCCACCGGTGCTGTGATCCCGGGCGCCGAGGTCACAGTCTCCAACCTGGCCACCGGAGTTGCCCAGTCCACCGCGAGCAATGCCGTTGGCGCCTACTCGGCTCTCAACCTGCCGCCTGGCTTCTACGAAATCACCGTCCAGCTTGAAGGGTTCCAACAGACGGCGATTCCAACGCTGCAGCTGGAGGTTAACCAGACCCTCGTGCAGGACTTCACGCTAGAAGTTGGATCGGTCACGGAGACTGTCGAAGTCTCGGCGAGCGCCCAGTTGATCCAGGGCTCGACGGCCGAGATGGGTGCCGTTGTCCAAGAGCAGGCCGTCCTCGACTTGCCCCTGAACGGGCGCAACTTCAGCCAGCTGCTGACGCTGACGCCGGGCGTCGCTCCCGTGAGCACCGCGCAAAACGCTGGCGGCTTCGGCGCGCGCACGAATGCGGGATCATTCTCCTTCCCGGCCATCAATGGCCAGTCGAACCGCAGCAACTTCTTCATGCTCGACGGCCTCACGAACCAGGGCGCCTTCACCAGCACCTACGCCCTTCCCCCCATCATCGAGGCCATCCAGGAGTTCAAGGTCCAGTCGCACAATGACTTGGCGGAGTTTGGCCAAGTCCGAGGCGGCATCATCAACATCGTCAGCAAGTCCGGCACGAACGAGTTCCATGGCACCGGCTTCTGGTTCGTGCGCAACGACGCGCTCGACGCGCGGAACCCATTCGTCGCGGAAGTCACGCCGCTGCGCCAAAACACCTGGGGTGGGGCCGGGGGCGGACCCATTGTTAAGAACAGAACGTTCTTCTTCACGTCCGGCCAGTGGTTCCGTCGCAGGCGGCCCGCCGAGAGACGGGCACTCGTGCCGACGGCAGCCGAACTGGGCGGCGACCTCAGCGGCGAGCCGCAACAAATCTACGATCCCTTCACAACGGTCGAAGATCCCAACAGTCCGGGCATCTTCTCGCGCGATCCGTTCAGGAACAACATCATTCCCGCGGCGCGGCTGAATTCGGGAATGGTGAACTACGCCAAAGCAATCTGGCCGTCAGCCAAGGACATCGGTGTCCCCGGACAGAACGCGATCGACACCAGACCTTCCGAGACAGACGTAAACGAGTACTCCTTCAAGATCGATCACCGGATCACGGACAACCAGTTCTTCTGGTTCCGATACGGAAACGGCGAGCAGCCGACCCTAAACAGCGGAGGAGTTGAGGGGAAAGTCAACACGGGAATTCTGGATTCGTGGAACCTTGGCGTGAACTACACCTGGTCCGCCAGTCCGACGTCCGTTTTTCAAGTTTCCTTTGGCAGGGTCAAGCTCCGGCAGGGCGGCGTGGACACCTATGAAGGCAGGTCGGACGCTGAACTCGTGTCGATCGGCGAGTTCGCGCAGGGATTCGCATGCCAGTGGCCCGAAGACATCGTTGAAGGCGGCTGCTATGCGCCAAGTGTCGGGATCCCGGGCTTCGCACCCAGTGGGACGTGGATCAGCCTGCGTGACATGGCTGATATCTACCAGGTCCGCAGCAACTACTCGAAGATCATTGGGAACCACACCCTGAAGGCAGGGGGCAACTGGAACACCAACGGATACTTCGGACCGGGCTTCGGGGGTGGCGTCCAGTTCAGCGCTCTCCAGACGAGCGATCCGAGGAACCCCGGCAACACAGGGAGTGCTCTGGGGTCGTTCTTGCTCAGCGTTCCGTCTGTTGGGAGACGCCGAGGGAACATTGAACAGGTTGTCGGCCATCGAGTGTACGGCTTCTACTTCCAAGACACGTGGAAGGCAACGCCACGCTTGACTATCAATCTAGGAGTCCGGAATGACGGCACGATCTTCGGCCACTACGGCAGTGACGAATTCAACAACAACAAAGTAGGCAACCTAAACCTGATCCATGGCCGCTACGAGTTGCAGATCCCGGTGGGCTCCTGCGACGAACTGCGTCAAGCGCCTTGTATACCTGGAGGAACGCTTCCCGATGGTGTGGTGTTGTCGCCGAACCAGAAGCCCAGCAACGACAGGCCGTGGAACTGGCAAGGCCGATTCGGACTGGCCTACAGACTCACGGACAAGATGGCGTTCAGGGGTGCCTACGGCATTGTCTACGACAATTGGGCGGGCAACATCCAGGCCAACATGGGCGTGGTTGGCACTTGGCCTTCGGTCGGCCTCCTTCAGCAGCCGAACCTGAACCTCCCGACTTCTGCCCTGCCGACCCCGAAGGTAACGGCGCAGGACCCGCTGGACTTGGGAGATAACCCGGTCTTCCCCGCTCCGACGCCCTTCAACGAAGTCACTTGGTACTACGACCCAGAACTGAAGCTTCCGTATTCGCAGCAGTACAACCTGAGCTTCCAGTACCAACTGTCGGAAAGCACGATAGTGGACCTTGCCTACGTAGGCTCGACCGGGATCAATCTCCGCGTCGGTGGGATGTACAACACGTCCTTGCAGCCTGGGCCGGGCGACGCAGCTGCGAGACGGCCGTTCCCGCACATCACGCCGAGCTTCTTCGACAGAAGCTGGGGCCGATCCCGATACAACTCCTTCCAGTTCCAGCTCAAGCGCAGGCACTCGGCAGGCTTCTCTTATCTCGTGTCGTACACCTTGGGCGAGTCGAACGACCACTGCTCAGGTTGGTTCAACGAGGATGGCTGCAATCCGCAGGATCCCAACAAGTGGAACGACAACTGGGGTCTCTCGGCATTCAACATTCCCCATGTGTTCACGACGAGCTGGGTCTACGAATTACCTGTCGGGACCGGAGGAAAGTTCAGGACCGGCAGCAAGATCCTTGACCACATTCTAGGGCCGTGGCAGTTGAACGGAATCCTGCAGTTCGCCTCCGGGCAGAACTACCACGTGGGGGTTTCCGGGGATCTGGCCAACACGGGCAATGCGGGTTCGAACAACATCAACGGGGGGTACTTGCGAGCAAACCTCGTCGGCGAGCCGCGAGCGGCGAATGCAAGCCCTTCCCAGTGGCTCAATCCGGCCGCGTTCGAAGTCCCGGCACCGTTCACATTCGGCAACATGGAGCGTCACGCCTTGCAAGGGGATGGCCTTGGGAATCTGGACCTGTCGATCTTCCGGAAGTTCCGGTTCGACGAAGACAAGATCATCGAATTGCGGATCGAGATGTTCAACGCGACAAACTCCCCCACGTGGAGCCGTCCTAATGCTCAGCTGGACAGCGTGAACTTTGGTCGAATCTTCGGCACGAGCAGTATCGAGCGCCAGATTCAAATGGCGCTGAAAATCCACTTCTAGGCTGGAGAGCCTAACCCCGAGGGTGCCTGGAAGACCCCTCGGGGGGCGGCCCCGCGTGATGGGCAGGCGCCCGGCCATCAGGCTGACTGGCAAGATGGTACTTGGCCGATCCAGCGGAGTCTCGCGACATTCTCCTCCTTGACCCGGGCCACGCCCAACACCCCGCCTAGGGCCCCAATTTCAGGCGGGATAGAACTGGGCCGCGACGCTTGCTGCGCGCGTTGGCCAAGAATCGAGACATGGCGGCAAGACTGCAGGCTCACGGCCGCCTGCAGTCTCGGGTGCGGCTTCCGACAGTCTTGACAGTCCCAACGTCAGCTAGCTGGTGCTTGCGCCAAAACCCTTCGTGCTCCTTATATATGGGCAAACCGGA
>JAPPMC010000195.1 GCA_028819235.1 Bryobacterales bacterium | reverse complement strand
CCTAGGGTCAGGTTTGCCTATGTATAAGGAGCACGAAGGGTTTTGGCGCAAGCACAAGCTATCCGAGCGGAGTGATTTGATTGGGGAAAGATGGCTACGCTCCACCCGATCGGTTGTCCACCCGTCTTCAGGGACCTAACCAACATCGCTCTCTTGGCAGTACGTTTGTTCTCGGTTACCAAGCAGTGTCAATTCACCCGCGTAGTTGCACGTCAATTGGGGAACTCCATCGCCACATTCAACGAGCGGTGACAAAACATAGCAGTGCCAACCACCTCTAGCCGATTGCCCGATCTTGACGGTGCTATTCGTCGCGGAGTACGCTAATCGGATCGAGCTTGTACGCGTTCCAAGCGGGTAGAAAACCGGCGAATGTCGCGACGCCAAGGAGCACTAGGCCCATAACAAGAAATGCTCCGAATTGATCTCCCTCCACCAAATATACTTCCTGTCTCATCACTGGAATCAAGGCGAACACCCCGACGCCCCCGAAGACGATGCCCAACCCCGTCAGGCGCCAGCTTGATTGCAGTACCGACAGCATCAAACGCTGGGGAACTTCTCCCAAGGCAAGCCTTATGCCGAACTCCCGCTTCCGCTGGCCGACGGAATAGGCGATTACTCCGTAGAGACCGATGGCAGTTAGCAGTACTGCAAGCAGCGCCAACCCTCCAAGGAGGCTCGCCATCATCTGGGCTGGGAGCAGTAAACCGGCGAATTCGCTCTCCAGAGTGGCTAGTTTGGCGATGGGCAAGTCCCCCAGTTCGTCGGCAACCGCCAGCCTTGCCTGCCCGAAGACTGATGCTGGATCCCCTGCGGTGCGAATCAAGTAGGACAGCGTCAATCGCTGGGTGCGCATATTGCCCGGAGATTCTTCGGGCTGCCCAGCGTACGGCAGGTAGAACTGCGGCTCGGCGCCGTCAATCCACCAAGGCGAGAGTAGGGAGTCCGCAACAACACCCACGATGACCGCGGCGTTCTGTACTTCGGGCTTCCACCCATGCACGATCAAGGTCTCTCCGACCGGGCTCGCTTTCCCAAACCGCTCTAGGGCGAACGTGCGGTTGACAATTGCAACGTTCTGGCCGTCCGCCGGCTGAAAGACCCTACCTTGCACGATCGGAACTCCCAAGGCCTCGAAGTAGGTCGGCGAGACTGTCTGATACCTCGGATATCGGGTGCTCGAGGGGTCTAGACCGGCACCCAAGACCTCAACCGTCGTGCCCCGACAGCAGTACGGCGGGGCAAGTGACGAGAGTCCGACCTCCCTCACGCCAGGGATTGCCGCCAGTCTCTCGCGAAGTCCAAAGGCGATGGTCTCGACCGACGGCAAGATCGTCCAGATCCGGCGTCCCGCTTCCATTCGGCCACTGACGGCATACCGGGTTCGTGGCAATTCAACCTGCAGTACGGCAACCTCGCTAGCTGGGAAGCCCGGATCACTGGCCCCAGCTCGCAGGAATGCGCTGAGACTCACGCCCACGCCGACCAGCAGCGTCAACGAAAGCGCAGTCTGCGCTACTACAAGGCCGTTTTGCACGAGGGAGCGACTGCTCTTGGCACGGTCCCCGGTCGCCAAACGAGTGGCGACTCTGGATTGCGACTGCACGAGCGCGGGCAGGCAGCCGAAGAGCAGTCCAGTGACGAAAGTGACCACCAGCGCGAACGCTAGGGCGGATCCGTCAACGGAAACTCCTTGCAAGTACGCCGGAAGACCGTTCCACAGCGTGCGCGAGATGATTTGCACGAGCGGTCCGAGTTGCAGCGCGGCGAGGCAACACCCGACCACACCGCCAAGGTTGGCCAACAGGAGTGCTTCCGTAAGGAACTGGCGGACAAGACGGCCTCGTCCAGCACCGATCGCCGCACGCAGGGCAACCTCCTGGACACGCGACGCCAACCGGCCGAGCATCAGGTTGGCGACGTTGACACAGGCAATCAGGAGGACAAGTCCGGCCGCAACCCATATCAGGTACAGGCTCTCCTTGCTCTCCGCTGCGAGCGCGTCGCCCAATGGCTCGACGAAGACGCCTCGCTGTTCGTTCGTCTCGGGATACCGCTCCCGATTTGCGGCGGAGATGATTCCCAGGGCTGCAGATGCTTGCTCGACCGAGATTCCCGGCTTCAAGCGGCCGATTGCGCCGACCCACGTCACCTGCCGGCCGAATGACTCGACGGCCCCTTCTTGCGAAAACGGCACCCACAGCTTAGGCGCCGGACTCGTAATGTGGAATTCTTCGGGCAGTACACCGACGATCTCGTACGGAACCTGATCCAGCCGGACAGTCTTGCCGATGATGTCTGGGGCACCTCCAAATTGCTGCCGCCAGAAACCGTGCGTGAGAATCACAACCGTTCGCGCACCCTCGATATCTTCTTCCGGAAGGAAACTCCGGCCCAACACGGGATTGACGCGCAACATGGGCAATAGCGAAGCGGACATTCGTCCGCCGACTATCTGCTGGGGCTCAAGGTCAGAGCCACCGACGTTGTAGGTTCGGTTGGGGAAGAAGTACCCATACTCCTCAAATACGTCGGACTGATCGCGCCAATCAAGGATGTCGGGGCACGATGAGGGTGATCTGAGATAAGGGGAGCCGGTCCAATGCGTCCAGACCGCCACCAGCCGCTCGGCTTCATCGTATGGCGCGGAACGGAGCACTGTGGCGACAACAAGCGAATAGATGGCTGTATTTGCCCCAATGCCGAGAGCCAGCGTAGCCACAACAACTGAGGTATAAACCGGAGCCCGGGCTAGCGTTCGAAGCGCGTACCTAAGGTCGTGGAGAACACTCATGCCTGTGAAGCGGTCGCTAGTCGCCGTACGCAGCAACCGGTCGGTTGCGGGCCACTGTGAATCTCAACAGTTAGCTTGACCATCCTCCTTCAGACAGAAACGCCTTGGCAGGCCTTACTCCGGCAACGGAACGCGACCGCCAACCTCCCTGCGTTTCATCCGCCCTCCCGCCACAGGTCGCCTTGGTGAGGCTAGCTTGGTCAGCACGATGTCACCCACTGCGGGCATGCCCCTTATCGAGGATCTTCCCGTCGAAGAGGCGCACTACTCGCTCCGCATGGGCTTCGAACCTCGGATCATGGGTCACCATGCAGATGGTGGCTCCCCCCTGATGGACAGCCTGAAGCAAGTCCATCACGGCCTCGCCGTTCTTGGAGTCCAGATTGCCGGTTGGCTCGTCAGCCAGCAGCACCGACGGATCGCCTCCTAGGGCCCGTGCCACCGCGACTCTCTGCTGTTGCCCGCCCGACAGCTGCGACGGGAAGTGCTTCATACGATGCGCCATGCCGACGCGCTCCAAGGCCTCCTCGGTCCGCTTCCTGCGTTCTGAGGATGCCATCCCCCGGTAGGTCAGCGGCAGTTCGACGTTCTCGAACACCGTGAGATCCCCGATCAGGTTGAATGCCTGGAAGATGAAACCGATTTGACGGTTCCGGATGCGCGCACGCTGCCTTGCCTTTAGGCCCGCGACGGACTCGCCATCCAACAGGTAAATGCCATCAGTCGGGGTGTCGAGCAGTCCCATGATCGACAACAGTGTCGACTTACCGCAGCCCGAAGGGCCAGAAATCGCTACGTATTCGCCGTGGCGGATTTCGAGATCGACCTCCGACAGCGCATGTGTCTCGACCTCGTCCGTGTAGAAGACCTTCGATACGCCTTCCAGCCGAATGAGCGGAACGCCGTTTGTTGATTCTGTCATTGTTTGGTCTGCTCCATGTTTTGCCTGAAACCTGACTGCCTACTCGGGCCGAATCCTGTCGTAGCCGTCCCACGCCGACATGTCGGACAGGATTACCGTGTCGCCCTTGCTGACGCCCGAACGTACTTCGATGGTGCTCACAGAGACTTTACCCGCCCCACTTGGACGCGCGCGGCAAGCGTTTGGTGTTCTTCCAGCCTAGAGAGGCCCATCATTTCCTCCCCCTAGCGTGAGTCGGACGGCCCGCGAGAAGCACCGTCTCGAGGCGCTCGAGTTCTATCGTCGCGTCCACGTTGAGATCAGGTCTTGCCCCACGCCGCATTTCTGCTTGCAGCCGAATGTCCATCAGGACGGTTCGCTGAGTCCCTCCGGATCGATAGGCGAACCTGCGCCGTCGATTACGCTGCATTGGGAATCGAGTTGCACCAGCTGCGCGAACGCCACACCGTTGACTAGAGTCTCCGGAAGGTTCGGCGCGACCTTGAGGCGTGCCTGGTCCGGCACTGTCAGCAGTGCTTCCCTCCGGTCGTCCAAGCGCGCGACCTCGACATCCCAGAGTTGGAGGATTCCGCTCGATCCTGCCTGGATCGTGAGCCGACCGACCCGCTCCTGCCGCAGGCAAGGAGCGCTTCCATCTGCTCGGTGCGGGCTCTCTGCGCTCCGAACTGTCCCTCCACCGAGCGTCTTGGGGCGTCCTCCCGGGCGCACTCGAGATGGTAGGGCTCGCACAGCTTTCTATCGAGACGCGAAACTCCATCAAGGTGAGCTGATCCGCGAGCGCTTCCTTGGTTGATGCGAGGTCTGCCCCGCACTGGGCCTTGGCCTGGAGGAATTGCCCTTCTTCGTCAGCGGTCGCGGTCTCGTACGCCATCTGCGCACATACATTCTTGAGACTAGCCCGAACCTCCCTCAATTGCGCTTCCGCGTCGAGCCACTCGCGCAGGACGAATGGGATGCTGAGTCCAAGCTGGCCCGTGCCCGGGACTAGCGACAGGCGGGGCTGGCTCAGGCACCCCTCAATGCGCCCTGCGCTGCTGGTTGTAATCACAAACTCAGTCTCGTGGGCGAGCGTTACGCTGCCCCGAACCCAACCCCACGTCTCCCCACGCCGAACGGCCTCAGTGAACCCGGCCACTACGTGCACTCCAAGGGTTGCGAGTTCGATGCTGGACGTTGCAAAGGCGAGAGCCACCGATGCTATCTCTCCAACGGATCCGGCTACGATCTTTCCGATCCGCTTCCATTGGGCGTACCCGCTGAGTGGCTTGTCCACGTGATGGCTTGCCTAGCTCGTCCGCAGTGCGTCCATGACCTTCGATTCGGTGGCGCGGCGCACCGGAACGTAGCAAGCCAATATCGCGGCCAAGACAACGATTCCGCAGGCCGCCAAGTACGTAGAAGGGTCCTTAGGCCGTACGCCGTAGAACATGCCTTCCAGAATTCTGGCAAGACCGTATGCGCACGCGAGCCCGACCGAGATGCCAATGAAGACCGGAATCATCCCTTGCCGGAGCAGGTCCCGTCGGACTCGCTCGATCGGGGCACCCAAGGCACATCGAATCCCCACCTCGCGCGTCCGGCGAGACATGGACTCGGCGGCGACGCCATAAACTCCGAGACCTGTTAGGACGCAGGGCGATTCTTTTTTGAGAGGCCAGAGCTGAGCATGGTGGGAGAGGGATG
>JAPPMC010000163.1 GCA_028819235.1 Bryobacterales bacterium | reverse complement strand
TCGCGATCCGCGAGGGCGGGCGCACGATCGGCGCCGGCACTGTCTCGAGCATCATAGAGTGAGGCCGGCCACCGGGACGGCACGGGTACGGCAAGGAGGAAGGCATGCCGAGGGAAACGATCACGCTGCAGTGCACTGTCACCAAGGACAGGAATTACACCACGACAAAGAACAAGCGCAAGAATCCGGGACGGCTGGAACTGATGAAGTACTCGCCGCGCTTGCGCCGGCACACGTTGCACCGCGAGATGAAGTAGACTTGAAGGGTAGATCGGGTGTCGAGGGGCGTCGGTTAACGGTAAACCAGCGGTCTCCAAAACCGCCAATGGGGGTTCGATTCCCTCCGCCCCTGCCATCGTGGCGCCCTGGGCCGGGCGGACCGCCCAGAGACGGGAGGTAACCAGTCGCATGGCAAGAGCGTCTCGGAAGATTCCCCAGCCGAGCCTCCGAATTCGCACGCGGAATTACCTTGACGGTGTGATGCGTGAGCTGCGCTTGGTGACTTGGCCGGGCCGTGCCCAGGTGCGCGCCACAACGCTCGTCGTATTGGTCACGGTATTCGCCTTCGCGGTCTTCTTCGGCGTCGTCGACTATTTTCTGGCCTGGGGGCAGCGCTTGGTCTACCAGGGCTTGGGTCAGGCAGGCTGAAGATGGCTGAACCGAGAGGGCAGGCGGCAGCACCGGGCGATGGCGCCGAGGATGCGGGGGCCAACCTGCAGTGGTACATCATCCACACCTATTCCCGCTATGAAAACAAGGTCAAGCAGAGCCTCCGTTCCCGTGTCGAGGCCCTCGGGATGGACGACCGTGTCGGCGAGATTCTGATCCCCACAGAGGACGTGGTGGAGATGCGCAACGGCAAGAAGGTCACCACCAAACGCCTGCTATATCCCGGCTACGTGCTCGCCCAGCTGGACTTGGACGATGACCTCTGGCATGCCGTAAAGAACACCCCACGCGTCACCGGGTTCGTGGGCGGCGGACATACGCCGACCCCCCTGACGAGCGACGAGGTCAATCAGATTCTCTACCGGCAGCAGACCTCGGAGGAGCACCCGCGTCCCACCGTGCGGTTCGCCCGCAACGACCGAGTCAGCATCGTGGACGGGCCATTCAACGGATTCAGCGGGACAGTGGAAGAGGTGAACGTCGAGCGGAACACGCTCAAGGTCATGGTCACCATCTTTGGGCGGGGCACTCCTGTGGAGCTGGAGTACTTCCAGGTCCGCAGGGCACGTTAGCGGCGGGTGCGTCCCGCCAGGAGGACCTGAGCAATGGCACGAGTCTTGAGGAAGAAGCCGGTCGTGAAGCAGATCAAGCTGCAGGTGATGGCCGGGAAGGCCACGCCGGCCGCACCGGTTGGCCCGGCGCTTGGGCAGGCTGGCCTCAACATCATGCAGTTCTGCAAGGAGTTCAACGCCCGCACGTCGACCCCCGATCTCGAGGGGCTCAGCGTGCCCGTGGTGATCACGGTCTATCAGGACCGCACGCATGACTTCATCACAAAGACTCCACCGGCGGCGGTTCTGATCAAGCGCCACGCTAACCTGGCCAAGGGCTCGGGTGAGCCGAACCGCCTGAAGGTCGGCTCGATCACCGTCTCTCAGCTGGAGGAGATCGCGCGGCAGAAGATGCCGGACTTGAACTGTCACACCGTCGAACAGGCCATGGCTTGCGTTCGCGGAACGGCCAACAGCATGGGCGTGCGCGTGGTAGACTGAGAGGACCAGCCCGTGGGAGGCCCCCGGCATCGGTGCCGGGGCCGGTTGGACCAAGGTGGTACATGCCAGGGAAGAAGTATCGCGCGTTCAAGCAGAAGCTTGAGGATCGGCCGTACTCGCTCGGGGAGGCAATCCCGATCCTGCAGAAGAACAGGATCTCGAAGTTCGACGAGACCGTGGAGGTGCACCTCAACTTGGGGGTGGATCCCCGGCACGCCGACCAGATGGTGCGCGGCACGGTGGTCCTTCCGCACGGGCTCGGTGTTTCCAAGACTGTTCTTGTGATCGCTTCTGGCGAGAGGCTGGCTGAGGCCGAGGGGGCGGGGGCGGACTATTTCGGCGGTGAAGAGTATGTGCAGCGGATCCAGAAGGAGGGCTGGCTCGGCTTCGACGCGGTCGTGGCCACGCCGGACATGATGCGCGTGGTCTCGCGCGTCGGGCGCATACTCGGGCCGCGGGGCCTCATGCCCAATCCCAAGACCGGCACCGTGACGTTCGACGTGGCCAACGCTGTGCGCGAGGTCAAGGCGGGCAAGGTGGAGTTTCGCGTGGACCGCGGAGCGGTGATCCATGCCCCAGTGGGCAAGCTCGCCTTCCCGGTGGAGCAGCTGGAGGAGAATGCCGGCACTCTGATCGGGGCCGTGCTCAAGGCGCGCCCGCCGGCCGCCAAGGGCCGCTACTTGGAAAAGGCCTGGATCTGCTCCACGATGAGCCCGTCGCTGGCGCTGAACGTGACGGACTTCTTGCGGTAGCGGGGGGACTGATGAAGACGAAGGCTCAGAAAGAGCGGTTCTTGGCCGATCTGCGGCGTGAGTTTGACGCCAATCCCGCCATGGTGGTGTGCAAGTTCGAAGGCCTCAACGTAGCCGAGGACCAGGCCTTGCGCTCCGCGGTGCGTGCGCAAGGCGGCACGTACCGGGTCGTGGCCAACCGATTGGCGCACCTGGCGGCGAAAGGCACCGCATACGAGGCCACGCTGGCGGGCCAGCGTGGCATGACTGCGCTGGCGTTCTTGGGCGACGATCCCGTCGCCACGCTCAAAGCGCTGGTCGCGTTCGCCAAACGGGAGAAGAAGTTCTCGTACACGTCGGGTGTTGTCGATGGCCGGGCGCTTGACCTTGACGGGCTCGACGAGCTGTCCCGGCTGCCGGACTTGGAGGGGCTTCAGGTGCGCCTGCTGTATCTGATCAGCTCGTCCGCACAGCGGCTCGCGAGCGTGATCAACGCCCCGGGTCGGGACGTAGCCGCCGTGCTGCAGCAGGCGGTGGAGAAGCAGAAATTCGACGGCTAGCCCGCGCCGGGCAGCGCTCCGCGCGTGGCGGAGCCGACAAGTTCATTTGCAATTACGCGAGGGGGGGAGTACGATGGCAGACATCGGAGCGATCGCGGAATCCATCAAGGGGCTGACCCTGATGGAGGCCGCGCAACTGGTCAAGAGGCTCGAGGACGAGCTTGGGGTCTCCGCGGCTGCGGCCGTGGCGGCCGTTCCGGCCGCAGCGGCGGCAGCCGAAGAGGAGGAGCCGCCGGAGCAGACCGAGTTCACGGTGGTCCTAACCAGCTTCGGAACCCAGAAGATCAAGGTGATCAAGACCGTTCGCGAAATCACCGGTCTCGGCCTGAAGGAGGCCAAGCAGCTGGTGGACGCGGCACCGAAGGCGGTAAAGGAGAACATCCCGAAGGAAGAGGCCGACCAGATCGGCGCCAAGCTCAGCGACGTTGGCGCCGAATTCGAGGTGAAGTAGGCCTGTGGGGGCCCGCCGCTCGCGAAGCAAGTCAGCAGAAAGCTGGTGTCGCGCGGCGACGGCGCGGCCGTCCCCCAGCCGAGTCAGGGTGTGTCTCCGCCCTGGCGTCGCAATGACAGGAACGGGGCCGGGCGCAGTCTCCGGATCCCGATCGCAGAGCCGCCGGCGGGCGGCAGCGGGTGCCGGGCCGACGCCTGGCACGCTTGACGAGCTGTCCAGAACAGCAGGGAAGGGGCCCCTTTGAACGAATCGATGTCACAAGATGCAGCTGCGGCGCTGGTGGGCAACCGGCGTGACTTCTCCAAGATCCTCTCCGCGATCGCGATTCCCGACCTGCTTGAGATGCAGCAGGAGTCGTATCGCAGGTTTCTCCAGATGGACCGGCTCCCGGAAGAACGGGGGGACCTGGGGCTTCAGGCGGTGTTCAAGTCGGTATTCCCGATCTCGGACTTCCGCGAGATGAGCAAGCTCGACTTCGTTTCCTACACGATCGGCGATTGGGCCTGCAAGTGCGGTGCCCAAACGGGGCTGCACCACTTGCGCACGATATGCCGCAATCAGGGGTGCCGAAAGGTCATCAGCACCGACCCGAAAGGCCCTCCCGAGATCCTCTGTGAGCACTGTGGGCGCCGAACGGCAAACAGCGTCACGTTCTGCGTCCGATGCGGAGATCCGGTAGGACCCAAGCTGAAGTTCGACACCGAGCAGTGCAAGCGTCGCGGGATCACCTACGGAGCCCCGCTGCGAGTGACCATCAAGCTGACCGTCTACGAGAAGGACGGTCCGGGGGGCCAGAAGGCGATCCGGGACATCAAGGAGCAGGAGGTCTTCTTCGGGGAGATACCGCTGATGACAGAGGACGGCACGTTCATCGTCAGCGGAACGGAGCGGGTAATCGTCTCCCAGCTGCACCGCTCGCCCGGGGTGTTCTTCGAGTCGGGCAAGAACCGCACCTACTACTTGGGCAAGATCATCCCGTCGCGCGGCAGCTGGATCGAGTTCGACTACGACTCGAAGAACCTGCTGCAGGTGCGCATCGACCGCAAGCGGAAGTTCTTGGGAACGGTCTTCCTGCGCGCGCTAGGCCTTGAGACCGACGCTGATATCCTGAGCCGGTTCTACAGGGTGGACAAGATCCGCCTCGACGAATCCGGCAACCTGTCCCGCCCCGTGAACGACAGCCTCATGGGCACGGCGCTTTCGCGCCCCGTGCAGGTCGGCCGCGTGCTGGCCCGGAAGGGCCGCAAGGTGAACCCCCGCCTGGCAAACATGCTCCGCGAGGCGGGGATTCTGGAAGTGCCTTGGGATGCCGCGGACCTTGCCAAGGCGGTCTTCGCGGACGACGTCTTCTCCGAGGACACCGGCGAGATCATCAAAGGCTGCGAGGCCAACCAATTCGTCACGCCGACGGCGATAGGGCGTCTGGCCAAGGCCGGAATCAGCGAGTTCGCTGCGGTGTTCCCGGAGTCGGATCCTGTGGGGCCCGTGCTCTCGAACACACTGCGGAAGGACTCGGTGAAGACCGGCGAGCATGCACTGCTCGCGATCTACCGGAACCTGCGGCCCGGGGATCCGCCCACGCGCGAGACCGCCACCAAGCTGTTCCGGGAGCTCTTCTTCGAGAGCCGCAAGTACGACTTCTCCAAGGTCGGCCGGATGAAGTTCAACATCAAGCTTCACGGGGAGCCGGAGGCCACACCGCTGACCAAGCGGGTGCTGGACGCGGACGACTTCTTCCAGACGATCGCCTACCTGCTGAAGCTGCGCCGCAAGATAGGGACGACCGACGACATCGACCACTTGGGCAACCGGCGCGTGCGCTCGGTCGGCGAGCTCCTTGAGAACCAGTTCCGAATCGGGCTGATTCGCATGGAGCGCGCCATGCGGGACCGCATGACTTCGTACCAGGACATGTCCAGCGCCATGCCGCATGACCTGATCAACGCCAAGCCCGTGATGGCGGCCGTGCGCGAGTTCTTCGGCTCTTCGCAGCTGTCGCAGTTCATGGACCAGATCAACCCGCTGTCGGAGATCACGCACAAGCGGAGGCTGTCGTCCCTCGGCCCGGGAGGGCTTTCGCGCGAGCGGGCCGGCTTCGACGTGCGGGACGTCCACGCCACGCACTACGGCCGCATCTGCCCCATCGAGACGGCGGAGGGTGCCAACATCGGCCTAATCAGCTCGCTGTCTTGCTTCGCTCGAATCAACGAGTTCGGCTTCATCGAGAGCCCTTACCGCAAGGTCGAGAACGGGCGTATCGTGGAAGAGGTCCGCGTGACCTACGGCGGGGACACCGTGCTCCGTCCCGGCCAGGTGCTGCGGCGCTCTGCAGCGGACGAGGCCAACGCTGCCCTAGCCCCCGGCCAAGAAGAGGCGCTCTGGGAAACGCACTGCTCCTACCTCACCGCGTGGGAGGAAGACAAGCACGTGATCGCGCCGGCCAACCTTCCTGTCGACAAGGCTGGCTTCATCACGCGGGAATTCGCCAACTGCCGTGTCGCGGGCGACTTCCAGCTCAAGCGCCGGGCAGAGATCGAGTACATGGACGTCAGCCCAAAGCAGCTCGTCTCGGTTGCGGCCAGCCTGATCCCGTTCCTAGAGAACGACGATGCGAACCGGGCGCTGATGGGCTCCAACATGCAGCGTCAGGCTGTTCCCCTGCTGCGCGCTGATGCCCCCATTGTTGGCACGGGAATGGAGCGCATCACCGCCCGCGACTCGGGGGCGGTCGTGCTGTGCAAGCGCAGCGGCGTGGTGGACTCGGTGGATTCCGAGCGGATCATCGTACGGGTCGAGGGCTCGGGCCATGAGGAGCAGATGTCGCGCGAGGTCGGCGCGGACATCTACCCGCTCGTCAAGTTCCGTCGCTCCAACCAGAACACCTGCATCAACCAGAAGCCGATCGTCACCGTTGGAGACCGTGTTGCGAAGGGACAGGTCTTGGCCGACGGGCCGTGCACCGACGACGGCGAACTGGCCTTGGGCCGCAATGTCCTCGCTGCGTTCATGCCGTGGCGCGGGTACAACTTCGAGGATGCCATCCTCGTCAGCGAGAACCTAGTCAAGGAGGACTACTACACCTCGTTGCATATCGAGGAGTTGCGCATCGAGGCGCGCGACACCAAGCTGGGACCGGAAGAGATCACCCGCGACATCCCTAACATTTCCGAGGGCTTCCTGACGAATCTCGACGAGAGCGGGATTGTGCGCATCGGCGCGTCGGTCGGTCCTGACGACATTCTGGTGGGCAAGGTCGTGCCTCGCGGCGAGGTGCAGCTGACGCCAGAGGAAAAGCTGCTGAGGGCGATCTTCGGCGACAAGGCGGACGACGTGAAGGACGCGTCCTTGCGCTGTCCGGCGGGCGTTTCGGGAATCGTAGTCGGAGCAAAGGTCTTCTCGCGCAAGGGTGTAGAGAAGGACGAGCGCGCGAAGGCCATCGAACTCGCTGAGATCGAGCGTCTGGACCGAAACCTCGACGACGAAAAGCGGATTCTGTTCGACGAGCGCTGTGAGCGCCTGCAGGAGTTGTTGGGCGGCCGGGAGGTGCTCAACGACCTGCACGACGAGCGCACCAACCAGCGCTTGGCCTCGGCAGGCGAGACGATTGACCGCTACCACTTCGACCGCATGCGCGCAAAGGACATCAAGCGTCTGCGCCTCTCCGAGCCGATCGGGGCCAATGCGGCCGACCAGATCGACCAGATCGAGCAGATGACGATCCGGCAGATCGAGGTGCTCCAGAAGCTGCGGGACGAACAGGTCGTGAAGCTGCAGCAGGGCGACGACCTGTCTCCCGGCGTGCTGAAAGCGGTCTCCGTGTCGATCGCCATGAAGCGCAAGCTGTCGGCCGGCGACAAGATGGCCGGTCGCCACGGCAACAAGGGTGTCATCGCCCGAGTGCTTCCTGAGGAGGACATGCCGTTCCTTCCGGACGGAACGCCGGTGGAGATTGTCCTCAATCCACTCGGGGTGCCGTCGCGCATGAACGTGGGGCAAATCTTGGAGACGCACCTTGGGTGGGCCGGGCGTGCGCTTGGGGTGAAGTTCGCCTCTCCCGTCTTCGAGGGCCCGGGCGAGGGACTGATCAAAGAGCACCTCCAGGCTGCGGGCCTGCCCGAAGCCGGCAAGACCAAGCTGTACGACGGGATGACCGGGCAGGCGTTCGAGCAGGAGGTGACGGTCGGCGTCATCTATATGCTCAAGCTCAACCATCTGGTTGACGACAAGATCCACGCGCGCTCCATAGGTCCCTATTCGCTGGTGACCCAGCAGCCGCTGGGCGGCAAGGCCCAATTCGGCGGCCAGCGCTTCGGTGAGATGGAGGTCTGGGCGCTCGAGGCATACGGGGCGGCGCACGTGCTCCGAGAGCTGCTGACTGTAAAGTCGGACGACGTTGCCGGTCGGTCGAAGATCTACGAGTCGATCGTGAAGGGCGAGTCCGCGATGACTCCCGGCCTGCCGGAGTCCTTTAACGTTCTGGTTCGCGAACTTCAGGCGCTTTGCCTTGACGTCGAGCTCATCAGCACGAACCGCAGCGGATCGGCGGAGGATCCGGGCGCAGGAGCTTTCGATCTGGACGAGGACGGGACGGCGCCCCCGCCCGCAGAATTCGATGTTGGCGCTGACCCGGGCGGGCCCTTTGGCTATGGCGCACCGCACTCGCGGCGCGTCACGCCACTCCCCGAATTCGACTCGATTCGCATCGGGCTGGCTTCTCCGGAAAAGATGCGGGGCTGGTCTTTCGGGGAGGTCGTCAAGCCGGAGACCATCAACTACCGGACCTTCAAGCCAGAGCGGGGCGGGCTCTTCTGCACCGCCATCTTCGGCCCAGAGAAGGACTGGGAGTGCCTGTGCGGCAAGTACAAGCGCATGAAGCACCGTGGGGTCATCTGCGAGAAGTGCGGCACGGAGGTCACCCAGAGCCGGGTCCGTCGCGAGCGGCTGGGCCACGTTGAGCTGGCCGCGCCGTGCTCGCACGTTTGGTACTTCAAGGTCCTGCCGAGCCACCTCTCGCTGCTGCTCGACATCAAGGTCAGCGACTTGGAGAGGGTCCTGTACTACGAGGCCTTCGTGGTGGTCGAGTCGGACGATCCCGAGCGTCTTGCGCCGGGAACTGTGTTCTCCGGCGTGGAGAAAGAGGAGGAGCGCCGAACGATCCCGCACACCAGGCTAATGGGCGCCGAGGGCATCAAGGAGCTGCTCAAGCGCATCGAGGTGGATTCGCTGGCCGCGAAGCTGCGGGACGGGATGAAGAACGAGACCTCCGTGCAGAAGCGGCGCAGGTCCGCTCAGCGGCTCCGGGTCGTGGAGGCCTTCCGCAAGTCCGGCAATAAGCCGGAGTGGATGATCCTGGACGTGCTTCCGATCATCCCGCCAGAGCTGCGGCCTCTCGTGCCGCTGGATGGCGGCCGCTTTGCGACGTCGGACCTGAACGACCTCTACCGCAGGGTCATCAACCGCAACAACCGCCTCAAGCGCCTGCTGGAGCAGCGCGCGCCCGACGTCATCGTGCGCAATGAGAAGCGCATGCTGCAGGAGGCCGTTGACGCGCTGCTGGACAATGGCCGTCGCGGCCATGAGCTGCGCGGGGCCAACAAGCGCCCGCTGAAGTCCTTGGCGAACACGCTCAAGGGCAAGAGCGGCCGGTTCCGCCAGAATCTGCTCGGCAAGCGGGTCGACTATTCCGGTCGGTCGGTCATCGTCGTCGGCCCGGAGCTCAAGCTCCACCAGTGCGGGCTGCCCAAGAAGATGGCGCTGGAGCTGTACAAGCCCTTCATCTACCAGCGTCTCGAGCAGCGCGGCCATTGCACGACGATCAAGCAGGCCAAAGAGATGGTCGAGCAGCAGGACTCCGTCGTCTGGGACATCCTGGACGGAGTCATCCACGAGCACGCAGTGCTGCTCAACCGAGCGCCGACCCTGCACCGGCTCGGCATCCAGGCCTTTGAGCCCGTGTTGGTCGAGGGCAAGGCCATCAAGATCCACCCGCTCGTCTGCACGGCATTCAATGCCGACTTCGACGGGGACCAGATGGGCGTCCACGTCCCGCTGTCTCCCGAGGCCCAGATCGAGGCGCTGGTGCTGATGCTCAGTTCCAACAACATTCTGTCTCCGGCCAACGGGCTGCCTATTGCGACCCCGTCGCAGGACATGGTGCTCGGAGTCTACTACCTGACGCAGTCCGCCCCGGGCTCGAAGGGCGAAGGGCGGTCCTTCGGTAGCGTGCGCGAACTGCTGCTGGCCTACGACGTCGGCGAAGTCGAGACGCGCACGCCGGTCAACATCCACCACAGCGGGCCCGTGATTGACTTGACTCCGGGGAACGATGGCCGCGGCGACAGCCAGGACATCCGCCACACTACCCCGGTCCTCTACGCGAGGCAGAGCTTGGAGACCACGGTGGGACGTGTGCTGCTGAACGATCGGCTTCCCGACGAGATGCCCTTCGTCAACGGCCACCTGAAGAAGCGGGGCCTCAACGACCTAGTGGCGTACTGCTACCTGCGGTTCGGCCGGGAGAAGACGGTCCATATGCTCGACCAGATCAAGGAGGTCGGGTTCCTGTACGCGACAGTCTCCGGGATGTCGATCGGCATTGACGACATGATCGTGCCAGAGATCAAGGAGGAGCTGGTCGGAGAGTCTCAGAAGGACGTGATGAAGGTCGAGCAGCAGTACCTCGACGGAGCCATCACGCACGGTGAGCGCTACAACAAGATCATTGAGATCTGGTCCAAGCTGACGGATGCTGTCTCGGAGAAGATGTTCTCCGGAATGCGCGCTTCCATGGGGGTCTCCGGAAGGCTCAACCCGATCTTCGCGATGGCGGACTCCGGGGCTAGGGGCTCCGAGACCCAGATTCGCCAGCTGTCGGGAATGCGCGGGCTGATGGCCAAGCCGAGCGGGGAGATCATTGAGACCCCGATCACGGCCAACTTCCGCGAGGGGCTGAATGTCCTCCAGTACTTCATCTCGACGCACGGCGCCCGCAAGGGGCTTGCGGACACGGCGCTTAAGACGGCCAATTCCGGCTACCTGACGCGACGCCTTGTGGACGTTGCCCAGGATGTAATCGTCTCCGAGCATGACTGCGGGTCCGCCGACGGCATCACCGTCACGGCCCTGATCGAGGCTGGGGAGATCCGCGAGCCACTGCGCGACCGCATCGTCGGTCGCGTGATGGCCGATGACGCAACCGACTACGAGGGAATCGTGCTTGCAAAGGCGGGACAGGAGGTCGACGAGGAGTTGGCGACCGCTATCGAGGCCTCTGGCATCGACAGGGTCAAGATCCGCTCAGTGCTCACCTGCAAGACACAGGTGGGCGTTTGCCAGCTTTGCTACGGGCGGAATCTTGCCACCGGCCGGCTGGTCGAGCGCGGTGAGGCTGTGGGTATCATCGCCGCTCAGTCCATTGGCGAGCCAGGCACCCAGCTGACGATGCGCACGTTCCACGTTGGCGGAACAGCGACCCGGGTCGGCCAGGAATCGCGTCAGACCGCCAAGTCGGCAGGATTCGCCAAGTACCGCGACGTCAACATTGTGCGAGACAAGGCAGGCACATTGGTGGCGATGAGCCGCAATGGCACAATCGCCGTAGTTGACCAGAAGGGCAGGGAGCGCGAGCGCTATCCGGTGATGTACGGGGCGAAGCTGCACGTGGAAGATGGTGGGGCCGTTGGCCGAGGCGACAGCCTGCTGGAGTGGGATCCGTTCACGTTCTCGATCCTCACCGAGTCGGCGGGCCAATGCCGCTTCCACGACCTGCTTGAGGGCGCCACCTTGCAGGAGCAGGTCGACGAGGTTACCGGCATGTCGCAGAGGGTGGTCACGGACGCCCCGGACGGGCACCGTACCGGCGAGCCCCGCATCGAGATCCTCAACGACGACGGCGATCGGGAGAGGCGCTACCTCATCCCGACCAACGCTCATCTGATGGTCGAGGACGGAGATGTGGTCACGGCAGGTGAGGTGCTTGCGAAGATTCCGCGGGCGACCACCAAGACCAAGGACATCACCGGAGGGCTCCCACGCGTTGTCGAGCTGTTCGAAGCGCGGCGGCCAAAGGAGCCTGTGCCGGCGATCATCTCCGAAATCGACGGCACGGTGAGCTACGGAGTCCTGAGCCGGGGGCATCGGAAGATTACCGTGTCCGGCGGTGGCCGTGTCAAGAAGGACTACAAGATCCCGAGGGGCGCGCACATCAATGTCCAGGAGGGCGAGAGCATCCGGGCCGGCGAGGCCCTGATGGACGGTCCGCGAGATCCGCAGGACATACTCAAGATCCTGGGAGAGAGCGAGCTGCGGCGCTACCTCGTGAACGAGATTCAGGATGTCTACCGGGTCCAGGGCGTCAGTATCAACGACAAGCACCTCGAGGTCATCGTCCGCCAGATGATGCGCTGGGTGAAGGTTGAGGACGTCGGGGACACCGATTTCCTGGTGGACGAGGTGGTCGACAAATTCCGCTTCCGGCGCACGAACGAGGAGGCAGTCAAGGACGGGAAGAGGCCGGCCGAGGGCCGCCCGCTGCTGATGGGCATCCGCAAAGCCGCGGTTTCGACCGAGTCGTTCATCTCGGCGGCTTCTTTCGAGACGACGACCAAGGTGCTCACGGAGGCCGCCGTGGCCGGGAAGATCGATGAGCTGCGCGGGCTGAAGGAGAATGTCATCGTCGGGCGGCTGATCCCGGCCGGGACGGGCCTGAAGGGGCACCAGAGGGTGCGGATCGCTGGCGAGGACCAGCCGGAGAGAATGGTCCCCGAAATGGAGTACCTGCCGGAGTCCGGATATGCCGACGATGCGGCGCAGCTCTACGAGGGGGATTTCGGGGCAGGCTTCCCAGAGCTGACGCTTCCGCCATTGGGACCTTTCCGGACGGAGTGACTTCCGGCGGAGCTTCGCCGGGCGATTCGTCGAGATACAGCAAGCGGATATGAGCGGCGGCCCGGCGGGCCGCCGCTCACTCGTAGCGCAGGACTTCCGCAGGGTCGACGCGGGCCGCGCTGTCCGACGGGTAGAGCGTGATCGCAAAGCTGATCAGGATCGCGGCCAAGGCCACGTAGAGGCCGTCTAGCGGTTGCGGCGCAAATGGGACGTAGTCCAATCCGTACACTTCAGGATCGAGCGGAATGAGTCTGTAGCGATCGCAAAGCCAGCACGCCAGGTGCCCCAGTCCCAGGCCGACCAGCGTTCCGACGGAGCCGATAGCGAGGCCTTGCCACATGAAGATTCGCCGTATCTGGGCGCGGGTGGCCCCTATCGACTTCAGAATGGCGATATCCTTCGTCTTCTCGATGACCATCATTACCAGCGAAATCAGGATGTTTAGGGCGGCGACCAGCATGATCATGCTGATGATCAGGGCGGTGGCCAGCTTCTCGGTCTGGAGGGCGTTGAACAGCACCCGGTTGCGCTCCATCCAAGTGCTCGTCACGAAACCCTCTCCTGCCTCGCGCTGAATCGCGGTGGCGACGGCATCGGACTCGGCGAGGTCGTCCAGGCGGAATTCGAGGGTGTTCACCACGTTTCCAAGCGACAGCGCGCGCTGGGCCTCACGGAGAAGGCAAATGCTCCAGAGGTTGTCGAGCTCAAAGAATCCCGTTTCGAAGATCGCGACCACCTGAAACCTCTTGAAGGCGGGGATCTTGCCTAGGGGAGTCATCTCGCCCTGCGGGTTCATCACGGTCACAATCGTCGACACGCGGGCCCCCAGGCCATCAGCCAGCCTGCGGCCCAGGATAATGCCGGGCAGTTCTCCCTGCGATCGGGTGAGGCCGTCCGCGGATCCGTCCACGACCTTGGACAGCAGGCCGGAGACTAGGCTCTCGGCCGCTGGGTCGACTCCCTTGAGAAAGCAGCCCTTTCCCCGCAGCGGGGTGGTGATCATCATCTCGCCATAGAGCGCCGGTGCCACCGCGGTCACGTGCTCGATCACCGCAGTTCTCAAGGCCAGCTCTTCGTACTGCGCGATGCCGAACTCCGGCTGGGCCTCGAGGAGGTTGATGTGCGAGCTGGCACCGATCAGGTGGTCGCGCAGGCTTTCCTGGAAGCCGTTGCTGATCGCCATGGCGATGACCAGCGCCGCCACGCCCGCGCACACGCCGCCCACTGAGAGGACCGTGACGATGGAAAAAAAGCGCTCCTTGCGCTTCGCGCGCAGATAGCGCTGAGCCACTTGAGTCTCGAATCGCAAAGGTGGCCGGGCGTCCTGCCTCCATTGTGCCCCAGCGGACCGTTCGGGCAGCGCGGTCCTAACGCAGAGGGCCTCCCGCACGGGCGTCCCGAAGGAACGCCGAGCCCCGACCAAGTCAGGCCCACGGTCCGTAGCGGGGCCGGGGCCTCCTGAACGCCGGTCAGTGCGCTGCTGGAGTTCTGGCTGGCCGGCCCAGCCCGCACTCGCTGTGAATCGCGGACACGGACGTGCGCAAGTCGGTGGCGTTCACCACGATCGCGATCGTCAGCTCGCTGGAGCCTTGGGCGATCGCGATGATGTTTACGTTGCGCTCCGAGAGGGCCGTGAAGAGGCGGCCCGCGAGTCCTGGCGTTCCGCGCATGCCTTCGCCGACGGCCGCCAGCAGTCCCACGCTGTGGTCGACTGCGATCGGCAGCATGTACCCGTGGGCGAGTTCGATCGCCAGTTCCTCGCGCAGGCCCTCAACCACGGGCTCTACGTCGCCGCTCCGCACCAGCATGCAGAAGTTCTGGCGAAAGCTGGAGCGGGTCATGAGGAGCACTTCGACCTGGGCCCGTGCAGCGACGGCCAGTGCGCGCGCCATCAGCTGTGCGCCGGACAGCGAAAGGCCGGTTGCCTCGATCGAGACCAGCGCGACCTGTGACAGTGACGTGATGGCGCGCACTCCGGGTCTTGCTGTGTGGCGGCCCGTGATGCGGGTTCCGGGCCCGTCGGGCCGAAAGCTGTTGCGGATGCGCACTGGAATGCGACGGTCGGCCAAGGGTGCCAAGGTTCGAGGGTGCAAGACCTTGGCGCCGTTGTAGGCGAGTTCCGCGGCCTCGTTGTAAGTGACCTCGCGGAGCAGGCGCGCCTCAAGATCGATCCTAGGATCGCAGCTCAGAATGCCATCCACGTCCGTCCAGATCCAGAGCTCGTGCGCTTGCAGCGAAGCGGCGATGATTGCTGCTGAGAAGTCGGACCCGCCGCGCCCAAGCGTTGTCGGCGTGCCATCGCGCGCCGCAGCACCGTATCCGGTGATCACAGGCACGGACCCTTCGGCCAGCAACGGGCCCAGCACGGCGCCGCAGTTCTCTGCTGTCTCCTCTAGGAAAGGCTTGGCGCCGGCTGCCGTGGCGTCCGTTACGATCAGGGCTGATCCTGCCACGCTCGCGGCAGGAATGCCCGACTCCCGCAGGGTCTCGGCCAGCAGAAGTGCCGATAGCCGTTCCCCGGTCGGCGCGGCGTCGTCCACGGCCCGAGGCGGGCGCTCCCGCAGCAGGAGCATGCCTCGCGCGACGCGGGCGAGTCGGTCCAGGATGCCCTCGATGCGCGCCAGCACTCTCGTCGCCCGGTCGGGCGGCACGAGAGCTCGACATGCCGCTTCGTGCGTGGTTCGAAGTCGCCCAATGCCCTCGTCGACCTCGGCGGCGTTGCCGCGTTCGGCCGCTTCTAGGGTGGACAGGATCAGGTCGGTGACCCGGGACATTGCCGAGACGACCACGGCAAGCCGGTGGCTACCCGCGCGCCGCGCGACCAAGTCCGCCGCACTCCGGATGGCGCTGGCAGAGCCGACGCTCGTGCCTCCGAACTTCATTACGAGCAGGGGACGGGGCATGGATGGCGTTTTTCTCGATGTGAGCCGTCGGAGCTCCCGAATCGGGTGCCGTCCGGTCCGGCGGCTAGTTTGCAGGCTCCCGAATCTCTCGCTGCAGGTGGACTCCGTACTTCTTGAGCTCGTCCTCGTAGTAAGCGCGGTGCAGCGCCTGCCATTCCTCGCTGCCCTCGGGGATTTCTCGCTTCTGAGACGTGATCTTCTCTTTGGCCAGCCGATCGCTGCGGGCTTCCAGCATCAAGATGTCGGTCAGGTGGCGCTGGATTTCCAGCCTCGTGTCGTTCCAGCCGCGGTTGAGCCTAGTGCCCGGAATGCGCGGCAGTTGGGAGGCCATCTTGTGGGAGATTTCCAAGATCTTGTCCCTCGACAGCTTAGCCTCGCGCGAGCCTCGGCCCCCAGCGGCAGGAATCACGTTGCGCTCCGCTAGGATCTTTCGCTTGACCCGGTTGAACATGTCTTGGTACGAGACGTCTTGGTGGCGCATGTACTCGCTGTACTGGGACAGCAGGGCCCGCGCCTCTGCGTTAATCTCGTCTTCGAGGCTGAGTTCGTCCAATACCAGTTCCTCGAAGTGCAGTGCGACCTGGTCTTTGTGCCGGAAGTAGCACGAACGCGCAGCGAGGCGCTTCGTGATCTCCTTGGCTAGGAACGTTATGAACGGCGCTGGGATCAGCATCGCTCCAGTCAATTTTAGACGATCGGCGTTCGAGAGTCCATTCGCCGGTCGCGCGAGCTGCACGCTGCCCGAACTGGCCTGCGGATGCGATCGGTGAAGGGATCCGTTGGCGCTAGGGCAAGCCCTGGCAAGGAGAAGCCAATGCGCTGAGACCGAGCAGAGGGCAGTGACGCGCTCGCCTTCTTTCCGGTCGAGGCGTGGCCGGCCCGCCCGGGCCAGCGCGGCCTCCGGTGCTGACGATTCACATCCTGAATGAGGTAAGACCCATCGGCATCACTCGAACCATGCCGAAGATCACGGCCATGGCGCGAGACCCATAGCCCTTCACGCTTCGCGAAACACTTGTGGGCGGGCGGGCATGGTGGTTTCTGAAGAGCAGCGTCTGCTGCTGCGAATGTTGCTGGGCTCCGTCTCAGCCCGGTCGGTCATTGCGGTTCGGGAACACGCCGGCTACAGCGCTTTGTGCGCGGCGTCCGTGCTGGCTGCTCAGGGTAGGACGGTCTGCTCCGGCGCGGACGGGGAATTGCCCGAGATAGGCCGTCCGTTCTGGGAAGGAACCGGGCTTGACGGGCGCATCGAGGCGCAGCTGTGGCCTGCGATCGACACGCTCCGGGCAATGCCGGACATCGCGCTGAGGCTATTGCCCCAGGGCAAGATTTGGGCACATCAAGCGTTCAATCTGCAAGTCTTCTTGATTGAGGGGGGCCTGCATTCCGTTGGCACTACATCCGAAGCGTAATGGCCGAGGCTGCTTAGACCTCAGAGCTTCTTCCAGCGCAGTTGCGGCCACTATGGCAGGAAACCAAGTGGCCCTGCTCGACCTGCTGCTAGCCAGGGGGGTGATCCTGCGGATTGCCAGTCGCTGTTCCGCAACCGATGCGCACATCCGCTGACCGGATTCGAAGTGCCTCACATCGTGCGCGAGAAAGCGTGCACCTCCGCAGACTCCGTGCCGCCCCTGGCGCTCAAGCGTGTTCATGGCCACAAACTGAGGCGTGGCACCGCGCCTCGCTTTCTGCACCAAGGCGTGGACATGGTCACGATCAGCCGTTGGATGGACCACGCCAACCCCGCCACGACGAGCGTCTCTCCGGAAGCGGCCCTGACCCAACTCCACTTTAGGCATGGGGATGGGCTCGGTGCCGACCGCTCCGATTCTGCGCCGAAAACTTGCGATTGCTCTCGGGAATGCCCGGAACTGCAGGTGATTCCTCGTCAGACAGAGCCAAGAGTGGCGTTCAGTCCCAGCGATCTCTCATATAATGGCAGCGTGCTAGGCACTGGCGAGAAAAAAAGATCGCGAAGAAAGGGCCTCTCGACCGAAGGGCATCCCGCTTTGCGCGTGGTCCCGGCACTCATTCTCGGGATTGCTCTGGCAGCGACGGTTGGCGCGACCGACCTGCCCGTGACGGTGAGGGTGTTCGAAGACCTCGCCGAGGAATCGTGGCTCGACCCGCAGGGCGACCCGACATCCGTCTACTCGGAACTCGGCTTCGCTTTGCTACGCATTCCGGCCAAGTTCAGCCGAAACGCTCTCGCCTTGGACCGCTCCTCCCCGTTCACGCTCGAAGCGACTATGGTGAAGCCCCTGGAACGCGGCGAATACCAGTTCCGGCTTCGATCGAAAGGGCTTGCGGTATTCCTTCTGGACGGCAAGCTGCTGCTTCAAACCCAGGCCCAGATAAGGAACACTGCATCGCACGATGCGTTGCCCGAGCACTCAGAGTCCGACGGCGTGATTCGCGCCGCTCCTCCGGCCCACCAGGATGTTCTTCGGACGGTCTCTCTTGACGAAGGGGAGCATCGCTTCCGACTGATCGCTGTAATCGGCGGCAAGGGCCTCGCCCCATTCCCAGGGGAACTGTCGGTCAGCATGGCGCGCCCGGGGGAGATCGACCGTGTGATCGGCGGTGCCGATGCGCCCCTGCTGACAGATGCCGACTGGCAGGAGTTCGCAGCCTCATCTGCCCTGCGGCACCATCGCGACGACGTGGCCCGTCGCAGGGCCTCTGATGACGCCGTAGAGGAGGCTTGGGCGGAACGTCATCGGAGGATCCGGGGGTGGATGCAGTCGAAGCCCGGACCACGTGTGCCGACGGGCGGCAACGGCGATTGGGTTCGGAATGACGTCGATCGCTTCGTCAATGCCGGCCTGGCAAAGGCATCGCTGAAGCCCAACCCGCTTGTGGGCGATCTGGAATTCCTGCGGCGGCTCTCACTTGACACGACGGGCGTCGTGCCGTCCGCCGAGCAGGCCCGGTGGTACCTGGCCCAGCCCGATGAGACGCGGCGAACCCTTGCGATCGAACGATTCCTGGACAGCCCTGACTGGGCCGACTCTTGGGTCCCGTACTGGCAGGACGTCTTGGCCGAGAATCCAGGGATCCTCAAGCCTGACCTGAACAACACGGGGCCCTTCCGCTGGTACCTTCACCAAGCCTTCGCGGACGGCTATCCGTTCGACCGGGTGGTGGTCGAGCTGATCGAGATGGAAGGAAGCTTGTACCAGGGAGCTCCGTCCGGTTTCGGCATGGCCAGCCTGAACGATGCCCCGATGGCGGCCAAGGCCGATATCCTCTCTCAGGCGTTCTTGGCGAACAAGCTGTCCTGCGCGCGCTGCCACGACGCCCCCTTCCATCCGTTCCGCCAGAGAGACCTGTTCAGCATGGCAGCCATGCTCGAGGGCGATGCAGTGGTGCTTCCCGAATCGAGCACCGTGCCCGTGCGCGAGGGCGGTCGGCAGCCTTACGTCGAGATCACTTTGAAGCCGGGCGCGTCAATTGCCCCGCACTGGCCGTTTGGAGGGTTCGACGTCTCCGAAGCCGTTGCCGACACCCCACGCAACACCTCCGTCAAGGCCCGTCACCTGCTGGCCTCGATGATGGTCCATCCGGCCAACCAGCGCTTCGCCCGGGTGGTCGCAAACCGCGTCTGGGCCCGGTTCATGGGTCGTGGCATCGTCGAGCCGCTCGACGACTGGGCGGATGCCGAGCCTTCCAATCCGGATCTGCTGGACTACCTCGCGCGCGAGTTCGTCCTGTGCGGCTATGACCTCCGAGACCTCAGCGCCATGATCCTCCGCTCGCACACCTACCAGCGGCGTCCCGTCACAGTAGCCACGGCGTCTCCAAGCCGGGAGGCAAGGCTGTTCGCCGGACCCATGCGGCGGCAGATGTCGGCGGAGCAGTTGGTGGACTCGCTCCATGCCGTGGCAGGAAAGGGTCTCGATTCGGAGGAACTCAACCTGAACCCGCTCGGGAACCGTCCATTGCGGCAGTTCCTCAACATGGGCACTCCCCGGAGGGCTTGGGAGATGACGGCCCTGTCCAACGAGCGTGATCGCCCGAGCCTGGCGCTGCCGCGCGCCCAGGCGATCGTCGACATGCTGTCGGCTCATGGTTGGCGGCAGTCGCGCCAGAGCCCGGCGTCCGCACGGGATGACTCACCCTCCCCTATGCAGTCGCTCGCCCTCGCGAACGGCTCCACGGGGGTCCGGGTGACCAGGCTGTCCGACGACAGCTTCTTCACCCGCCTCGCGCTCGAGGACCGTCCGCTCGAGGCGATGGTGGACGAGGCATTCCTAAGGTCCCTGACACGCCTGCCGGGTCCGGCGGAGAGGGAGGCCATGATCGATCTCCTCGGCCCGCACTTCGAGGACCGCGTCGTGGCCCCCGAAGGCGACCACCTCGATGCCGGCACGGACAGCAAGACTGACCGCAGAGTCTCTTGGGGGAATCACTTCGATCCCAAGAGCAGCCGTATCCGCATGGACGAGGAGCGGAGGGTCCGGATGGGGGACCCCCCGACAGCCCTCCTCACGATCGAGTTCCGCGAGCGGTTCGAGGACATGGTCTGGGCGCTAGTCAACACGCCGGAGTTCTCTATCATTCCGTAACTGGAGGGATGCAAATGCAATCTACAAGGCGCGATGTCTGCAGGGGAGCCCTGTTCGGTTTGGCCGGTTCCCAGCTTGCCGTTTCAGAGCCTCGCGAGACCGCCGAGCCAGTGCATGGTAGGGCCGACGCGTGCATCTATGTCTGGCTCGGAGGGGGTGCCGGCCATATCGACACATTCGATCCCAAGAGGAGAGGCGACGGCAAGGACACGCCCGGCTCGTACTATGACGCCATTCCGACTGCTTCCCGGGACATCCAGGTCTGTGAGCACCTGCCGGGCCTCGCGGACCGCATGGACCGCTGCGCACTACTGCGCACCGTCAGCCATGACTTGAACAGCCAGCACGGCGCGGCATCGAACCTCATGCACACCGGCCGCAAGCCGAGCGGCACGATCATCTATCCGTCGGTGGGTTCGCTCGTGTCGCACGAGCTCGGGAGCAAGTCCGAGGACGTGCCCGCGTACGTCGTGATGGGCTATCCCAACATCATGCGCGATCCAGGGTTCCTCGGGGCGCGCTGCGGATACGTCTACCTGACCCAGATCGAGACCGGCCCCTCCGGACTGAGCCCGGCACCGGACGTCAACAGCGAGCGGCAACGGCGGAGGGAAGTCCTCCTCGGACGGCTGCGCGCCGACTACCTGACCCGTAACGATGACGACGCTCTTGTCCGCGCCAAGGCAGAGGTTAGCGAGCAAGGCTTCCGCATGGCCGGGAAGCGGTTCATGGACGTGTTTCGTCTGAACCGGGAACGGTCTAGTCTCCGCGAATCGTACGGCAGCGAGTTCGGCCAGCGCTGCCTGCTGGCCAGGCGCCTCGTCCAGGCGGGAGTGCGCTTCGTAGAGGTCTCGTTCAACCTCAACTTCCTCAACGGGACAGGGTGGGACGTGCACCAGGACGGCATCCTCAAGCAGCACCTGCTGATCCAAGATCTGGACCAGGCTTTGTCGACCCTGCTGGACGATCTCCAGCAGCACGGCCTCTTCGACCGCACCCTGGTCGTTGTTTCCACGGAATTTGGCCGACCCGCCGAATTCGACGCCTACGGAGGCCGGGGCCATCAGGCGCATGCCTTTAGCACGCTCTTCGCCGGCGGGGCCGTGCGGGGTGGCGTGGCGGTCGGCACTACCGACGAGGTCGGTGACAAGATCCTCGACCGGCAAATCAGCGTGCCGGACTACTTCGCCACGATATTCGCTCCGATGGGTATCGATCCGGCGAAGAATCTGTACGCCAACAACCGCCCCGTGCCCATCACCGACCACGGACAGCCCGTGGACCACATCCTTTCGTAGTCAAGGCGCTATTGCGCCGCGACTTAACCTGCTCGCCTATGGCAGCGGCACGGCTGGGGCATCGAGGTTCTCGCGAGTAGTCGTGACCTTGTAGTCAGGGTGCTGCCGGGCCCACGTGACAGGATAGTCGTCGCCGGGCGAACCGAGAGCAGCCAGTCGCAGGACGGTCTTGGCCCAGTCGAGGCCCGAGTCGCTCCTGCAATACAGCCGCACGCGCCGCGCCGACAGGCACTGCTTCATTCCGAGTGTCCAAGCCTCGTGCGGAAAGTTCTCCAGGTCTCCGCCAACGCCGGCTCGGATCGCATTGATCGTCCGCGTGACCTCGTTCAGCGCCACCCGGCGGGTCACGGACTCCGAGACGCCGGGCTCTGGCTCGTTGAAAGCGATGTGGCCGTGGATTCCGACGCCGCCGAAGCACGTGTCGACTCCTCCGATGTCTGCCATGCGCCGGTCGATCTCTCCCGAATTCGCGCCGTCTGGGAACAGCACGTTCCCCGGTAGGGGGCGCAGCCTTGGATCGAGCGAACCGAGCCAGTCCATGGCCGCGCCGCGAAAGCTGAGCGGGTGGCTGGGCGGAACGGCTGCCCCCGAGGAGTCGGCATACTCGTCCATGAAGAACAGAGTGGAATCCTCTAGCGAGAGGTCCTGTTGAGAGAGGATTTCGCCGAGAACCGGGTACTGCCCGAAGGGTCCCCAAGGGAGGATCAGGGCCAGGGGACGATCGACTTCGGCGCCACGGCGGACAACTGCGGCGATTGACTCGGCGAAGTGCAAGTGAAGTGCATCGATGTCAGCGACGACGCGTAGGCACGGCCGGGCGCGATCAATGAACTGTGCCCGGTCGAGCGAATTGAGCCGGCGGATTTCGGCGGCACGCCGGATCGATACGGATTCCCGGGTCGCGTGCGTCATGGCTAGTACAGTATGGGGCGGTGGGATCCATGGGGGCTGAAGGGGACAGCAGCCAACCCTGGTACCACGGGATCACCCGGCACCAATGGACGGTGCTGCTGATCGCCTCGCTCGGATGGATCTTCGATACGTTCGAAGGCCAAGTCTACGTATCGAGCATGAACGAGGCCATGCCCGACTTGCTGCCTGGAATGGATCGCCTCGACTCCTCTGAGCGTGCCGGAAGGCTGGCCTACTTCAACAACATCGCTTTCGGAGCGTTCCTTTTGGGCGGGGCGGCCGGCGGCGTGGCGTTCGGGATCTTGGGCGATCGGATAGGGCGGGTGAAGGCGCTGATCCTGACGATCGCGACCTACTCGGCGTTCACCTTCGTTTCGGCCTTCTCGACCGAGTGGTGGCACCTGGTGAGCTTCCGGTTCTTGGTTGCGACGGGAGTCGGTGGCGAATGGGCGGTCGCGGCCTCGCTGGTGGCGGAAGTGTTCCCGAAGAGAGCCCGTGCTTGGTCGCTGGCGATCTTCCACGCTTCCAGCGTATTCGGCACATGGCTCGCTGTGGCCGTAGGTGCCTATATCGTGGCTGGGCGGGAGTTCGAGATCCACTTCGCCGGCATGGGAACCGTGGCCAGCTGGCGTGTTGGCTTCGCGGCGGGTGCGCTCCCGGCGCTTCTGATCCTCGTAATCCGTTGGAAGCTGCGCGGCGACACTGAGGCGTGGAGCAGGTCCCGGCTGTCCGGAAAGGAACGGGCAGGGCGGGCGCTTGAGCTGTTCCGGCCGGCCTTACGACGACGCACACTCGTGGGAATCTCGCTTGCCGCCATCGGGCTCGCGACGTTCTGGGGCGTTCACATCTACGGCAAGGATCTGCTCAGAGCCGAGATGGAGAAGCAAATCGCTGCCCAAGCACCTGTTGGATCGACCGGCGAAGCCGCGCCGGACGATCACTTCGCCCGCCTGAAGCGGTGGGAGATGCTGGGCATGCTGCTGGCATCTACCGGAGGAGGCGCCGGCCTGCTGGCGTTCGGCGCGTTTGCGGAAGGCATCGGTCGCCGCCGGGCATTCGTCCTCTATCACTTGGTCGGCCTCGGGTCGGCACTCGCGTTGTTCCAGTGGATCTCCGCCCCAACTGCGGTGTTGATTGCACTGCCGGTCTTCGGGTTCTTCACGCTCGGGATGCACGCCGGGTATGCGGTCTACTTCCCAGAACTGTTTCCCACAAGGGTGCGGAGCACGGGGGCCGGACTCTGCTTCAACTTCGCTCGGATCGTCGCCGCGCCTGTGCTGTTCCTATCTGGCTGGCTGCAGAGGGATGGCGGCATGACGCTTCGGGGTTCGGCATCCCTGCTGAGCCTTCTGTTCCTTCTGGGTGCTGCGGTCATCGCAGCCGGGCCCGAGACGAAAGGCACAGACCTGCCAGAGTAGGGAAGGCCCCGATGCCGTCCGCGAAGTGAATGAGAGTTGGCGTCAGTGCACGAGGAGATCACCAAGAGGTCATTGCTGGAAGGGAGCTTGGCGGTCAGGAATGCCCAGGGTTCGGCCGCACAATCCGACTCTGTCGGACAACGACCTTGAGTCGGCGTCATCGGGCTGGGCAAGCGCACCTCGAGGCACTAGGGCGCTTTCTCGGAACTGGGCGACATCTACGTTGCGGCGGTGAGCGACATCGAGTCTGAGCGCATGCGCGCCATGCGCCAACGACCCGCCGGGAACGCCGAGGTGTGCACGGTATGCCGCAAACTCATCACGGACAGCCGGCTAGAGGCGGTCTTGATCACGGCGCCGAACTTCCAATGGCGAAGTGGCCATCGCGGCGCTCAGGGCGGGGAAGCATGTGCGGATGGAGAAGCCGATCGGACTCGTCTGCGAGGAGGCGACCAAGGTTCAGGCTCCCGCTAGGGAGAGCGGTCGTGTTCTGGCAGTGGGCAGGCAGCGCTAATTCACGTCCGAGCACCACCGCATCGTCGACGGCGTGGGGTCGGGTGCCATTGGGACGCCGGACTCGCTCCTCGACTCCGTCCTGAGGGCATCGTATGGATGTTGGATGCCCAGAACCGGGACGCCGAAACTGTCGGCATCCGGGAGTTCCACAACCGCGTGACGGCCGATGGCCGGGTCGAGAGCGTGATGGTGCATGTCGGCGATGGCCTGCCCTTGGCCCGCGATTCTTGGCGGCGTGCGACGGGCCAGCTGGCCAAACTAGGCAGACGCGAGAATAGAGTCGCGGACTCGCTCTTCCGGGATGCGGATCCCCAGGCCGGGGCCGTCCGGGACCCTGACGCTCACGCCGTCCATCTCGATCCCGTCCGCGAACAGATCCCCGAGGAACTGCGGCCCGTTCAGCTCCGGAGGGAGGAGCAAGTCTAGGGTCGAGTACAGGTGGATTGACGCGATCAGGCTGATGCCCGCATCGGTGAGCCCGCTGCCCAGCAGGCCAAGGCCGTGAGCCTCCGACACGACCGCGCTCTTCGCGCAGTTGGTCACTCCACCGCTTTTGGACACTTTGAGCACGACGAGGTCCGCAGCGCGCATCTCCGCGACTCTGGCCACGTCGAAAGACGAGAAACAGCCTTCGTCAATCGCGATTGGGTACGGGCTCCGCTCCTTTGCACGCCGTAGGCCCATCCAGTCCTCGCTGCGAACTGGCTGCTCGAAGCACCGGATGCCCGGCAGATCCCGGATCGAGGACAGGAAGCGCTCCAAGTGGATCGGCTGGTAGGACTGATTTGCGTCCAGCCACACGTCGATGTCAGGCCTAGCCTTCAGGATCGACTCTAGCCGCTGTGTGTCAAGCTTCGCGTCGCCACTAACCTTGACCTTGAAGCATCGGCAGCTTGGCCAGCGGCGTACCTCTTCCGCCATTGCCTCGGGCGAATCGATGCTGACGGCGTAACAGAGCTCTACGGTGTCTCGCAGTTTTCCGCCGAGCAAGCTGTGCAGCGGGACTCCGGCGACTTGGCCGGCCAGGTCCATTAGTGCCATCTCCAGAGCGCTCTTGGCGAACGGCGCGCCGTTGCTGACCGCGGGGCGCACGGTCTGGTCCATGCGGCGCTTGACGGCATTCCACGCAAACGGGCTGCTGCCGATGGCAAGGGGCGTTAGGTGATGTCGGAGCGTCCCGACCACGGACTCGACCGTTTCGTATGACCACGCCGGGATGGTGTTGGTCATGCCCCAGCCCACGTTCCCGTCCCCGGTCTCGGCCCGCACTAGGACGTATCGCCCGAGATCGCCCTCCCCGGCTACGGTTCCGACTCCGATCCGGAAGGTTGACCGGAAGGGTATGCCGACCGGAAAGACCTCCACTTTGCGGACCAGCGGATCGCCGTCCGCTGGCGAAGCTGGGAAAGCTGGGGCAGCGGCGAGTCCGGTGCCGGCAATCAGGCGCGTGGCGAAGTTTCTTCGGGTGGAGTGCATTGCGGGGGCAGACCGTGAACGCGACGGTCGTAGCTCAAGCCGATTGTACTGCGTATCCCGACGGACCCCCGCGCTCCGCCCGCGGGGAGAGACCATGCGGTGGGCCGCCAAGTGGCCACTCGCCTAGCCACGAATCCTGATCCGGTAGGTCAAAAGCTATTCGGAGGAATGCCTACAATTCCTTGGCCGGTGATTCGATAGTGGCGCACGGACGCGGTCCCGTCAAGTTCTTGGCGCACACCGTCGATTTGGATGTTGGTATTCGCCGCGTTGCCGGTCGTGAGGTACGCTGCGTTGGCCACTTGGAAGCGAATCGGGCTGTCAGGCTGCAACATTCTGGAGGTGGGCCTTCCGGAATCGACCTTCCACCGCACCCACACTGGCGCGGCTGCAACCACAAGGACCCGGGCCAGCCGGCCAGATCCCCAGCTTGGCGCCACAGAGGAGGCCTGGGGTGCGGGCGGCTCGCTTGCCCTCCCATCCGGCGGGGGCGGAAGCGAAACGACAGCATCGGTCTCTAGTAAGGGCGCGTCACCGTCCCCCTGCGCCGCCGCTTCGGAAGCGACGGCGACCTCCGGCGGTGCGACTGACCCGACGTCGCGGTCGTTCTCGCTCATCAGCCACCAGCCGACCGAGCCCGCGACTGTCAGGCACAGTGCTGCCAGCACTTGGCCGTTTCTCTTTCGAAATGCCGACCCGCGCCTTCGGAGTTTGCCGACCGCGAGCCTTGCGGCGCCTTGGGGGCGGGTGTTAATGCTGCGCTGCTCGGGTCCGCGCCAAGCTGGCAGGGAAGTGAGCAGCGCCTCCAAGTCCTTCTCAAGCGCAGCGGTCTCGCTGGGCGAGAATCCTATCGCCGTAGCGTACTGGCGCAGAAAGCTCAGTGCGAAGAACTTGCCTGGGAACGGGCTGATATCTTCTTTCTCGAGGGCTTCGAGCATGAGCGGGTGAATCTTGGTCTGGTCCGCAACTTCAGCAATCGTGGTGTCCGACGATTGCCGCTGATCTCGGAGACGCTGACCGAGCCCGAGCTTGGCAGCTCTCTCCGATCGCCGTCGGATTGACCGATCTTGGGGAAGACCCAACATGCCCAAGGGTATGTTAGCTCATTTGACGGGTTCAGTGGTCGCAGGAAAACACATACAATCCGGATTGTTCCCGACTTGGGGCTTGAGGCACGGCGCTGCCGTCGACCGGCCGGGCCCCCGCAGCACGGGACGGGGAAGCACGGTACTGTCTTAGGGCCAGGCATGGAGCAATTCTCGACGGCGTGGCGGAGTGCCGGATGACTCCCGCCAGCAGTCCGCAGTACCGCCGCGGGACGGTATGTGCGGCAGTCGGCGTGCTCTTGCGCCGGCGGCTCATCTGCCATGCGCTGGTTCTTGCAAGTGCGGCTGGTTGCGCGACCGGTGACGCCCAGCAAGCAAGCCAAGAGCGGCCACCGCAAGAATACCTGCGGTCCGGGGAGAGGGCGCTTGACTGGACAGGCCGGTTCGTTGCGTTGGGCGAGCGCCCGGCCGGTTCGGCAGCACTGCGAATGCAGTCGAAGCTGATCGCGAGATCCCTCAGGAGACTGCCGTGCGATGTGAGCGTTGACGAGTTCACGGCCTCAACGCCTCTAGGCGACATTTCGATGCGCAACATCGTTGCGAAGTTTGGCCCTCTTGGGGCCGCAGGAGTGATTGTCGTGTCGGGCCACTACGACACGAAGGCTCTGCCTGGCTTCGTCGGTGCGAACGACGGCGGTTCGTCAGCGGCCCTGCTGCTGGTGTTGGCGGAACGGATTGCCCGGCACTCAGCCATCCGTGTGCCCGTTTGGATCGTCTTTTTCGACGGCGAGGAGAGTGTCGTGGAGTGGCGCGACGGGGATCACACATATGGCAGTCGAAGGCTTGCCCGCGCTTGGAAGGCCGACGGAACGGCAGCGCGGATCCGGATGCTGATCAATGTGGACATGATCGGGGACGCGTCATTGAACATCCTCCAAGAGGGGTATTCGGACGCGCGCGTGCGGCGGGAGGTTTGGAGAATCGCCCGCAGTCTGGGCTACCAGAATTCCTTCTCCGACGAGATCGGATATGTGGAGGACGACCACCTCCCGTTCCTCGAGGCAGGGATTCCCTCGCTCAATCTGATCGACTTCGACTACGGTCCCGGGAACTCCTACTGGCACACGACTGAGGACTCCATCGACCGGCTCTCCGAGGCCAGCTTCGGAATCGTCCTGCACGTGCTGGAAGAGGTGCTCCGCCGGGCCAGCGCCCTATGAACGCGCGGAACCGGTGAAGTGGACGGTCGGCTGCAATCCGGGAGATCGGGGAGCCGCTTGGGGGCCTGCCGCACGTCAATTAAGGAGCTCTCTGGCCGCGGCGCAGCTGTCCGGACGGACAGGGAAGGGCGTCGGGCTGAAACCGCTCCACACTCGTGACCGAGACCGTGCCTTTCCCACCAACATGCCATGCACAGGCGATAGAATGGCACTTAGGCAAAGTGACTCATCCGTCCCACCTGATTCTTGTCGCCGCCGTGTCGTGTGCGGTGTTGTGGGCCGCGCCCAGCGGAACGGACCCGGTGCAAGCGCAGGCTGCGCAGACGGATTCGGATCCTGAATCCGGCTTGGCGGGCCCCGAAGAGGAGGGGCAGGGGACTTCTGAGACTTCGGGGGATTCCGGCGAGAGGACCCGGCTCAACCTGCTCGGGGAGGTGGACTCCGAGGGTGGCGAGGGCCGGCGGAACGAGAACGTCCGGCTCACGCTGATCGACAACAACGTCCTGAAGGAACTGCTGCGCAGGATGGGTGCAACTGCCACGATCGTCGAAGCGTTCAAGCCCGAGCAGTCCTTCTTTGGCCTGGAGTATGGAGGTTCGCCGCAGCCCGGTCTGCACGTGCCTCCCCAACGAGGGGCAGGCGTCCATGGCCAGCTGTACTGGGGCCACCAGAACAGCGCTTTGGCGGCGCGATCGTTCTTCCAAGTGGGCGACGTGCTGCCGGCCCGCACGAATGACTACGGTGTGCGCCTAGGCCTGCCTGCTTCCCGCCGGTCCACACTCTCGCTGCAACTTAGCCAACGCCGGCTCCTTGGACAGGTCAACGGGAATGTGCTAGTTCCCGCCGCCGACGAGCGCGAGCCCACGGCCCTTGATCCTGCCAAGCGAGCAGTCGCCGAGCGCGTGCTGGGGGCCTACCCGCGCGAACTCCCTAACCGCACTGACATTAACGCCCGGGCTCTGAACACCAACGCTCCCCAGAAAATCCACAATGACCGTGCCAGCGCAGTGTTGGACAATTCGCTAGGAAACGGGCGGTTGAGGGCAAAATACAATGTAACGCTTCAACATGTGGAGGCGTTCCAGCTGGTGGGCGGCCAGAACCCCGACACCACGACCAAGAATCACGGTGCGGCCCTGACCTGGAGCCGGTCTTGGGGCGCCGGGTCCACGCTGGACGTTTCCACTGTGTTCGATCGCACGGGATCGCTGATCGTACCGGAGGAAACCTCACTGGGGCCCTTCTACCTATTCAGCCGCATCTTGCAGTCGATAGGCCCGAGTAGCAGCATGCCCATCGATCGGGCGCAGAATGTCTTCCGGCACGGTGCCCGCTTCGCGCGGATCTTCGGGCGTCACAGCGTGACAGTCGGAGGAGAGGCCTCCCGCAAGCAGGTCAACGGATTCGAGAGCGCCGATCACCGAGGCACGTTCAGCTTTCGCGCGGACTTTGGCCGCAATGCAGTTGAGAATCTGTTGGAGGGGACTCCCAGTTCGTTCCGATTCGCGGTCGGCAACGCCCACCGCGGGTTCCGCAACTGGGGTTCGGTCCTCTACGCACATGACAGCTGGCAAGTGCGCCCGGACTTGACCATCGATCTGGGGCTGCGGTTCGAACCGGTGGGCAGGCCATACGAGGTCGATCGGCTAACGGCGATCGGGTACGACGCGGACAGGAACAATCTGGCCCCGTCGGTTGGCCTGGCCTATCGCGCACCTGGGGCCATTGGAGTCATACGGGCGGCCTACGGAATCCACTATGGCCAAATCTTCAACGCGACCTTCATGCAGGCACGCTTCAACACTCCGGGCGTGCTGCAGGTCGTCGTCAACGCCCCGGATCTGTTGGACCCGCTCAGGGACTTCACCCCGGCCGACCTGGATCCTACCGCTCGCAGCTTGCACTACAGGCTTGACGATGAACTCTCAACTCCGTACTCGCACCAGTACAATTTCTCGTGGGCCGTGCAGCCGCGCCGCGATTGGACGGTCGAGTTGGGCTATGTCGGCAGCCGCTCGCACCGCCTGCTGAACCAGCGGTACACGAACCGGGGCCAGCCCGTGGAGGGAATCCCTCAGACCACCCGCACGATCAACCGGCGCCGCCCGGACCAGCGCTACTTTGATGTCCTGCACACACTGAACGGCTCGATCGGCTATTTTGACGCCGCAAAGGTTACCGTGCGCGTTCCGGAGTGGGCAGGGCTCTCGGTCGAGACCTCCTATTGGTGGAGCAAGGCCATCGACCTGGCCTCCGACTACACGAACACGGCGACGGGCAGGGACGGACGGGGGGCGCGAAGTCCCAGCGAGTTCGACGTGTGGGGGCTCATGAAGGGTCCGAGCCAGTTCGATCAGCCGCACTCGTACCTCGCACGGCTGAACTACAGCGTCCGGATGGGAAGTCGCTGGCCTAGGCATCTGCGCATGGTGCTGGGTGGTTGGCAGGGCAGTTCGGTTGTTCTCTGGAAGGCGGGCACGCCATTCAGCGTGCGCTCAGGCTCCGACTCGCCCGGAGTGGGGAACGTGGACGGCGCTGGCAGCGACCGACCAAACTTGGTGGACACCTCCATTCTCGGCCGGACAATGAACCATCCCGACACATCGCGCGCGGCCCTGCCGCGCAGTGCGTTTGCTTTCATCGGACCAACGGACCCAGCCGGCAACTTGGGCCGCAACACATTCCGCAAGGACAGTGTCTGGAACATAAACATGGCCCTGTCCAAGCGCATGGCCATCTCCGGCGACCGCTCGGTCCTGTTGCGCACAGAGTCCCTGAACTTCCTGAACCATCCGCAGTTCGAGGAGCCCGACATCAATCTAGCCTCGCGCACCTTCGGCGCGATAACTAACACGCTCAACGACGGCAGGGCGTTCCGATTCACGCTCCAGCTCGAATTCTGACCCAGCGGGCCTCCGCTCCTCGTAGCTGCTGCCGTCGTTGCGCTGCGGGGTGGGAGGGCTCAGAAGCCGGAGACCAGCACCGAGAAGACTCCGTGCCAAGACTCGCCCGGGGCAATCACGGGAAGGTGCGCGAACTTACCCTGATGCGCGAGGTTGAAGGCGTTTGTGATGCCCGACATCGGCTCGAAGCAGATGAATTCTCGGCCATGGCCCTGTGGGGCGTACACGACAGCCGCCGGATAGCCTGTGCCATAGACGACCTCCAAGAGTTCCCGATGCCCCGCAACGCTGAAGCGAGCGGTCCCTGCTGAGCCGGACCGCAGGTCGCCGAAGACGTGGTCCAGCGCTTCGCCGCGCAACCGCAGCGCCGACGGATTCGCGAACACCTCGCCGATCGGAGTGCGCTCGCCGGTCGGGATGAAGCGGGCGTCAAGGTCCCAGACCGAATCCGCGGCCAAGCACACCTGCCAGCTGTCCCGCGCACTGTCGTGCAGCCGAAAGTATGGATGGAAGCCAACCGACACGGGCATTGGCGAACGGCCGGTGTTGCGGATCGCGGTCCGCACCTCCAGCTGTCGGGGGCCCAGGCGGAAGCTGAGATCGATGCGGTGCTCGAAAGGGAACTGCGCCATCAGGTCCGCGTGCGCGCCGAACTCGAGCCGCGTCTGGACAACGGCCGCACGGTCGGTGGCATCGAGCCGCTCAACGCTCCAGTGGGGGCACCTCCAGAGAAGGCCGTGGATCGGCTGCCCCAAGTCGTCTGTCAGATAATTCCCGAGGCCGCGGTCGAGCTCAAACCGGGTTCCGTTAGCGTAGAAGGAGTGCTCGTCCAAGCGGTTGGCCCAAGGGGCCAGAAACGGCGTTCCGCAGAACTCGGGGGCAGAGTCGACAGCGAACTCGGTGGGAGATGGGTACGGAAACCAGATGGCGTTCTTTCCGTTCACAGTGAGTTCGAAGACGTTGCATCCCAAACTGGGCAAGAGCGAGGCAGACGTCTCGCCGGGCCCCCGAAGGCGAATGACGCTGAGGCCATCGATCGATGACTCCTGAGCGGAGTAGGTCTGGCTTTGGACCATCCTGGCCAGAATAGCGCAGGGCCCCGCGTTCATTCCCCGGGCAGTTCGCGCAGATCCGTGTCCCCTTGGCAGCACATGCACAGGCCGGGTTCGTGCGTGGTTATGTGGCAGATGACGCAGTAGTACGTCACTCGGTGCAAGACGCCATCCTTGACAGTGAAGATCTTCTCGACCAAGAACTGGCCGTCCTCTGCACGCCGACCGCGCACCTCCCAGGTTCGTTCACGCAGCTGAGGGTCTCGCATGGTCGCTTCAAGACCCTCGTCCAGATCCAGGGACAGACTGCCGGCCTCCGTGAGTAGCCGCAATGGCTCACCGTCTGTGGGCGCGGCAAGTGTTCCGCGGGCCACCTCGGCGGCGGAGCCCGAAGCCGCCAGCACCAGAATTGTGTAGGAGGCGCGTGCGGCCCTGCAGAAAAGTTCCGATAACATGGATTATGTCAACTCATGCAGTTGCGGGCACGGAGGGTCGCCCGAGGGCCCGCCACCGCGCTTAGCTTATCACCAGGATCGCTTCCCCGGCGTCCATCTGCCGGCTACCAGTCGACGACCGCCCCGTCGAAGGCGTCGTAGGGCTCGGGGTTTCGCCAGTCGTGATCGATCTTGTCAGCGATGGCCTCGTCGTCGATCTCGATGCCGAGGCCGGGCTTGGTGGGCAGCGGCACGTAGCCGTTGTCGAACGCCAGAGGCTCCTTGAGATATCCCTCTCCGAGCGAGCGGAACTCTTGGCACATGAAGTTCGGGATCGTCGCGTCAAGGTGAACGCAGACTGCCGTCGCGATGGGCCCCAGCGGGTTGTGCGGCGCGAGCGCGGCGTAGTAGGACTCGGCCATTCCCGCGATTAGCCGGGCTTCCATGATCCCTCCGCAGTGGGACAGGTCGGGCTGGAGGATCGACGCAGCCCCTTTCTCGAGCACCTCCCGAAAGCCCCACTTCGTGAATACCCGCTCGCCCGTCGCGATCGGCAGATGCGTACCGCGCGCAATTTCGGCCATGATGTCGTGGTTCTGGCAGTTGATGGGTTCTTCGATGAACATCGGCTGGTACGGCTCGAGAGCCTTGATCAGCAGCTTTGCCGTCTGGGGGCTGATCGCGCCGTGAAAGTCGATCCCGATGTCGACGCCGTCGCCTCCGGCCTCTCGCAGAGCCCGAAAGCGCTCCGCCGCCTTCTCGATGAAGGCCTTGTTCTCGACAACCCGCGCTGGACGCTCCCTGTACGGACCGACCTTGAAGGCCGTGAATCCCTTGGCCATGTCATCGCGGATCGTGTCTGGCGTAGTTCCCCCCTTGTAGAGGCGCACCCTGTCGCGAGTGGGACCTCCCAGCATGGCGTAGACCGGAAGGCCCGCTGCTTGGCCGGCGATGTCCCACATCGCCTGCTCAACGCCGCTCAGCGCGCTTGTGAGGAGTGGGCCCCCCCGGTAGAAGGAGTGCCGGTACAGCGCTTGCCAGTGGTGCTGGACGTGCCTCGGGTCCTTGCCGATCAGGTAGGGCTCCATTTCACGGACTGCTTCGGCGCAGGTCTTGGCGCGGCCCTCCAGAATCGGCTCACCGAGCCCGACCAAGCCAGCGTCGGTGTGCATCTTGAGGAAGAGCCAGCGAGGCTTGACGAGAAACGTTTCCAACTTGGTGATCTTGAGCGGGGTCCCAAGCGGGACTGGTGCCGCAGACGCCGCTTGGGCGAGAGCCGCTGAAGCCGCGAACCCCGCCGCAGCACCCTGGAGAACGGATCGGCGCTTCAAGTCGTCCGGCATGTGGACTACATTAGACCATCGTTCAGGTAATAGCTCGCTCCACAAGATCGCGGACGGTCGTCCGTCGTCGAAGTACTACTCGAATCCGTTCACCGGGCCCGACTAGGACGGTGCTGCTGTGCATCTGAGAGGCACTGCCAGCGGGGCTTGACACGAAGGGGCTTAAGCTTCGAGATCGTTAGCGGCTTGGCCGGCGGAATGGTCGCTGCCTTGGAAGACTGTGCCAGCCGGGCGTCGGTCAGGGCTGCGGCTGCCTCCTGCACGGACGGAAAGGCGCGTGATTCGTTCAGGCGATCGGCAGCCACTCCAGCAAATCCAGCGTCCCTTGGCGCGATGCTGACGGAAGATGCAGTATGTATAATGCAGGTTCCGCTCATGTCTCAGTGGCTCCGCACCGGGCACATACGCCTCGTCCCTTCGCCACCGGCGGCGCGCTAAGCGCGCCAGCCCATCCCTTCCCGACAGAGTAGAGGGTAATACCGCAATGCACCAAGCGACCATCATCGGACACCGCGGCGCTAGGGGGCACGTTGAAAACACCTTACCCAGCTTTGAACTGGCGATCGAGAGCGGCGCCGACGGAGTCGAGCTTGACGTGCGCAGGTCAGGCGACGGGAAGCTCGTGGTCGTCCACGACTCGGTGGTTGGAGCGCATGGCGTTGCGTCGACCCCCTATGATCGCTTCCGGGACTTGGGGAACGGCTACGAAGTGCCGCTCTTCGAAGACGTGCTCAAGGCCTTGGCGGGACGTGCCTTCCTCGACATTGAACTCAAGGAGACCGGGTTCGAGGCTCAAGCCGTCGACCTGATCAAGCGCCATGCGGATGTGGGCAACTCGGTGGTCACTGGATTTCACACCCGCATGCTGAACAAGGTCCACGAACTCCTGCCCGACATTCAGCTGGGATTCATATTCAACCGTACCCAGGATGAGGGGAAGCGGCACAACTGCCCGGTCGACTTCGTGATCCCTCAGTTCCGCCTAGCGTCTCGTGAGTTCATCGAGGACATCCACGACGAGGGGCTTCAGGTGTTTGCGTGGACGGTAAACTCCGAGGCGCAGATGCGCCGACTGCTGGCGCTGTCGGTCGATGGGATGATCACTGACGAGCCGGGACTGCTCAAGCGCGTGTTGGGGGGGTAGCTGCTAGCGCAGCGCGGCTAGCTCCGCTCGGTTGCGCGGTCAGGTGTCGTCCTGCGGTGGTGGGCTCTCGACATACGGGCGGCCGTGCTCTTCGATCGCTCCCTCCTCAAGCAGCGCCTCGATCCTCTTGACCGTGTACTTCATGCGGCGCAGGATGTCGCGTGTGTGTTCGCCGCGCCTCGGCGCTTCCCCGGAAACGTATCCTGGGGCTTCGGAGAGCTTCGGGAAGACCCCGACCTGTTCATAAATCTCGCCGTCCTTGCCACGCACTGGCGTGATCATGCCACGGCGGGTGGCGGCTGGATCCTGCACAGCGCGTGGAATTTCCCGCACCTCGCACACGCAGGCGTCTGATTCGGCGAACACCTCCATCCAGTCCTCGGCTTGCTTCTTCTGGAAAGTGCGGGTCAGTTCCGCCTTCAGAACTTCTTGGGCGTGGCCTTCGGCGTACTGGTCAGCGATCAGGTCAGGCCGCTCGATCGCATTGCACAGATCCGCCCAGAATTTTGGCTCGAGCGCCGCCACTGAGATGTACCTCCCATTGCGAACAGGGTAGATGTTGTAGCAAGCGTACCTTCCAAACAGCCTCTCGTGGCCGCGCTTGGGCCGAAGCTTTGTGGCACTGTAATTCGCAACCTGTGCGGGCATCATTCCTAGCAGCGCGTCGAACATGGAGATGTCCACCATCTGCCCGATCCGCTTCTTGTGCCGGTGCTGGATCGCCAGCAGGATACCGATCACCGCTGGAAGTGCGCCGGCAGCGACATCGGCCAGCTGGACTCCTGGAAGGAGCGGCACGCCGGAAGAGTCCGACAGCAGTTCAAGCATGCCCGAGAGCGCCATGTAGTTTAGGTCGTGTCCCGCGCGTTCGGCATATGGGCCCGTCTGGCCGAACCCGGTCAGCGCGGCGTAGATTAGTCGGGGATTGGTCTTCTTCAACTCCTCATATCCCAGACCTAGCCGATCCATCACGCCCGGCCTGAATCCGTCGAGGACGATGTCGGTGCGCTTGACCAAAGCTAGGAAGACCTCCTTGCCCCCATCCTTGCTCAGATCGATTGCGATGCTCCGCTTTCCCCGGTTGATGGTGAAGAATGTGGCGCCCATGCCCTGTAGTTGGGGCATGTACTCGCGCATGTAGTCCCCTTCCCCGGGCTTCTCCACCTTGATCACGTCCGCGCCGAAGCTCGCGAGGATGTGACTGGCGTACGGCCCCGGCAGCAGCCGACTCAAATCGAGCACCCTGATGCTGTCCAGCGGCCGTTTCCCAGACCTGACGGGCTGCTTCTCGGCCTTGGCGAGCTTCTCCTTCGTCGTTGCCCTTCGGGTGGACTTCTTGGGAGCACGCTTGATCTTCGGTCCCGGGAGGGGCTTGCGCTTCACTGGTGGGCGCACGATCGGAGCGCCTGGCAGTGGGGCTTTCGCCAAGGGTCCCAAAACTGGCTTGGCCTTGGCGTCGGGCTGGGTCTTCGCTTTTCCCTTCCGGGTGGGTTTGGCCTTTACCTTGCCTTTCGGCTTGGCCTTCGCCTTCCCCGTCGGCTTGGCCTTTGCCTTGCCTTTCGGCTTGGCTACCTGTTTGGCGGCGGGGGCGGCGGACTTGGCCTTGGCCTTAGCCTTCGATTGCGACTTGCCCGCAGCTGCGGACTTCTCTGACTTTCCGGGCGGCTTCTTGTTCCCGTCGGCAGCGGGTTGGGCGGCCCGACTCTCAGCTTCAGAGGCGTCCGTTACAGTCTTCTTCGCAGGCTCCGCGCTGTTCGCTTTGTCTCCCTTGGCTGCCATCGAAGCCTCAAGCTCCATCGGCGCTGGTCCCGCGATTGCTCTAGAGCCCGGACCCAACTACCGACGAAGTTAGTTGGCCCTCACCAAACCGCCCATGATCGAGCCGGAACTGCCACCGGCCCCACTCCTACTAGGAGAAGCGGCACCTCCCTGCCTGAAACGATCGATTCTACCATAGAGCTAAGGGCTACGTCCGAAAGGTTGAAGAGACAGTCGCTTCCGCATTCGCCGACATTCCGCTACCGAGCCTCCGGACGCCCTGCTGCGAAGCCTGACTGAACACCCTCCGTTCAGCACTCGCAAGGCCATGCATGCACGCAGTCTCTCGGCATCCGGGAGTGGGAACCTCACTCCGTCGGGCGGTGTCTACATGTTCGAAGGGATGGCGACTTGGCTCAGGGGCCCTAGAGTGCTAGTCTGGGCGCGCACCTGTCCGGCGGGCGATCGGCCATGAATGCAAAGGCGCGAAGAGATCCCGATGCCGATCTTGTCCGGGGTCTGAAGGAGCGTCGACCTAAGAGCTACGAACTGCTGTTGGAGCGATACCAAGCCCCGATCTACACCTACACTTGCCGGCTGCTCGGGGAGAGTGCCGAAGCGGAGGATGTCACGCAGGATGTCTTCGTCAAGGTCTTCCGAAACGTCGGCGGATTCCGCGGCGCGTCAACATTCAAGACTTGGCTATACAGGATTGCTACGAACGAAGCCTCCAATCGGCGACGGTGGTACTCCAGGCACCGCTGGCGGGAAATCAATGAGTCTGCGCTGCACGGATTCGGTCGCGACCTCGCCAGAGAGGTCCGTTCCCCGGGAGCCACGCCGTTCGACCACGTTTGCGAGCTTGAGGGGCGCGAGATTGTCAGGCGGGCGCTGCTGGAGATCAACCCTCGGTTCCGGCCGGTCGTTGTACTCCGCGATCTGGAAGGTTTCACCTACGCCGAGATTGCGTCGATGCTCGGAATTCCGTTGGGAACGGTCAAGTCGAGAATGTTGCGCGGTCGTGAGGCCCTAAAGCGTCAGCTGCTTCGCCGGGCTGCCGGGCTCGCCGCCGTGCGTGCGAGGTGATGAGGACCAATGACCTGCAGGTGGGTGCTTCGCCGGCTCGACAGTTATGTGGAGGCCACTCTTGGAGCCGTCGAGACTGGGCTGTTGCGCTGGCATCTGGGTCGTTGCCGGCGGTGCCTTGAGGAGTATGAGCGCGTGGAAGCTGTTGGAGACATTCTGGTCTCATTGCCTCAGCTGCGGCCGCCCCCGAGGCTCAGGCTGCGCATCCTGAGCGCAATCTCGAAGGGCCACAACCGAACAGGGCACCGGGTCGCGCTGGAATGGGCTCGGCTGACCGCGGGGAATCTGCTCCGCCCCGTGCTCGTTCCCGTTATGGGCGGGCTGTCGATGGCCTTGGTCATCCTTCCCCTGCTCCTGTCGGTGTTCTGGGTTGAGCCGGTCGCCCATGCGGAGGACGTGCCTCTGCGCATTCTCGCCAGCCCCGTCTCGAGGGCTCCGAAGATTCGGGCTCCGTCTCCGTATCCGGTGGCGGAGGATGTCGCAGTTGTCGCGCACATTGACGCTCGCGGCGTTGTCTACGACTACCTGATTGCGGGCGGACCGCCGACTGATGCAAGAGCACTCAGCGCTCTTGCCAACACGCTGCTGACCAGTCAGTTCGAGCCGGCGGAGCACTTCGGCCGGCCTTGCAAGGGAACGACGGTTATCCTCTTCCAGCGGATCGACACTCGCATGTAGCGGCATAGGGTCTGTCCTGCCCGCGCCCGTGGCAGAGAGGGCAAGGCTGGAATCGGGCTGGCTGTACACTCAGATTCTGGCAGGTGAATGCAACCGCGCCGGCGGTTCGAGCGTCAAAGGCCATGTATGTCGGGCCTGACGAGTTTAAGCACGGGATTGGCCGGCCCATTGACCAGTCGGGGCAGGGTCTGCCTGAGTCACACGGTGAAGCGATCCCGAGCAGCAGAGTTCGACCTGGTGCGCCGTGCTAGGGACGGGGACGAGGACGCGTTTGCCGAGATCGTTCAGCAGCACCAGAGTATGGTCTTCAGCGTTGCAATGCGGTTCGTAAGGCGGCCGATGGACGCGGAGGATGTGGCACAGCAGGTATTCACAAAGGTCTTCTTTGCTCTGAAGAAGTTCAACATGCGGTCGTCGCTCTCGACCTGGATCTACAGGATCGCGACGAACGAGTCCTACGACTACCTGCGCCGGCTCCGGAGCCGGCGGGTGGTCTATCAGGGAGATCTGGGTGACGAAGCGGCAGAGTTCCTGGAGACCTCGTCGAGATCGGTGGATCGCCGGCCCAAGGCCGACGCCCAGGCGGCAAGGAGGGACCTTCTCGTCCGCCTTCTGGAGAACGTCTCAGAGGATGATCGGCTGCTATTGTTCCGCAAGGAAGTCGAAGGGCTGACCATTCGGGAACTCTCGCGCGAGACGGGGGTGAACGAGAACACCATCAAGGTGCGACTGTTCCGCGCCCGGAAGAAGCTGGTGAAGGCGGCCAAGCAACGCGGTTGGGGCACGACGGGACGGGTTTCGTAAGATACGGCATGGCGACCGGAGTCAGGGGAATCAGTGATGGATAAGTTCTTGTTCGAGCATCTGGAGCTGTACTTGGCGGGCCAGCTCGGCGACCGCCAGCGGCGTGAGTTCGAGGAGCGCTTGGAAGCGAATCCGACCGACCGCAGGGAGATTGAGTGCATGGCGGCCGTCTCTGGCATGTTCGAAGGCTTCCGGCTGCCGGCTGGTTCCGAGCCGGGCCCGTTGCCAGGCTTCCACGTCAGGGTCCTTCGCCACATCCGCGACCGGCGGCCCGTGTCCTTCTGGGATGCGCTGTGCCGGCCTCTTGTCCTGAGGCGTGCCGGCTTAGCGGCCTGCGCGTGGCTGTTTGCTGTTGCCGCGGCAGGGCTGTATCAGGCTTCAGCCCAACCGATGCCCGAGCAGATTGCGCGGTCCGTGCTTGCGCAGGCGCCCGAGAGCGCTGACTACTGTAATGTACGGCTTGGCTGTGATATCGATCTCAATCGGAGCACGATGCTGGCCGTGGTAATCGAGGCGGGGGCCGGTCGCTGGTGACAGATTCGGGCACCGGGCCGACCGCAAAGGCAGTTGGCGTGATGGCGATCATCTTCGTGAGCGGTGTCGCCACTGGGCTCTTGGCCTCCAGGCTGGTTGACTTCCTCGCTCCGCAGCGCGGCACGCAGTTTCGCATTGAGGCCACCGTGCAGGATCTGGCGGAGAGGCTCACGCTGAACCCGAGCCAGATTGAGGACATTCAGGCGATTCTCGACGACCTCATCATGGAGGAGGCGGAGCTGCTCGGCGAGCTCCAGTGGAACCAGATGGAGGCCCATGAGCGAATCTTGCGGTTCTTGACCCCGGAGCAGGCCGACCGATTCAGGAGCTTGGTCCAAGACACGGGAGAGACTGAATGATCGTGCGGTCGGTCGCCCAGAGCGCGCAGTTCTCCCGGTCAAAGATGGCCAAAGCCAGCCTCGCCTCTGGGAACCAGCTGTTCGCTGGCCTGAACTGCTTCCTGCCCGGACAGGTCCACGAGCTGCACGCCCACGCGGGCCAAGACAAGCTGTACATGGTGTTGGATGGTTGCGGAGACGTGACTGTGGGCGACCGCCGCGACCGCGTCGGGCCGGGCGACTTGGTATTGGCGCGCGAAGGCGAGCCGCACGCGCTGGAGAATCCGGGCCCTGAGAACCTCGTCGTTCTGACGGTCATGGCGCCACCTCCGGGGCCACGCCGCCGCGGCAACGCAGGGACGGGCGGCACCTAGGTCCCGTCGGACCGAGCCTAGCGGCGCTCCCCCGCCGCCCTTTACTTCGAACGGGCCTATGCCCCGCTGCCAGCCTCCGGCGCGGAACTCACTTGGACACGGCCACCGCCCATCTGCTCGATCTCGATGAAGTCGACCTTGCGCTGCTGGTCCATCGCCAGATTGGCCAGCATCACCGCGACTGAGTCCTGAAGGCCTACTTCGATGTCCGCCGGGGGACGCCCTCCGGTCGCCACGTCCGTGAGGAAGCTGGACAGCTCGGCGTACTCGGGGTCTACGTCCTCTGTCGGCCTGAGGATGCCCTTGTTGTACGCCCAGGTCCGGGCAAAGAAGATCTCCTTCTCTACGAAGCCCACCTCGTTCGGATCCACGGCCTCTGGATCGATCGGGAAACCGTCTCCCTGTTCGGCCGTGTCCATGCCGACGGTTGCTCCGGCAACCCAGTTCTCCCCGTCGTTCTCCTGCTGGGCCTGATCCTCCATCTTTACCTTCATCACGTCCCGGTACAGCATGCCGTCGCCGTAAGGGATGAGGGTCAGTTCGATGGCTCCGTCCGTGCCGAGAATGGTTTCGCGACAGCCGTCACCGGGCACGCGCCTTCCGGCTATGTGTCGGTTGGTCATGATCGAGCTGTACTGCAGCTTCTGTCCGCCGGCGTACTCGAACACCAGATTGATGTTGTCGTAGATGTCGCGGCCATCCCGCCAATAGTCGAGCCCGCCGACCCCCATGACCGATCTCGGGTGCTGGTCCAGGATCCAGTCGGCGACATCCACTTGGTGCGACATCAGCTCGGCGCAAAGGCCACCCGAGTACTTTCGGTACAGGCGCCAGTTGAATTGGTCCTCGAACTCTTGCGAGGCCTTGCGCCGCCAGTTGGTGTTGCGGTGCCACTGTGCTTGAATGTGGGTGACCCTCCCGATCGCACCGCTGTCGATGAGCTGCTTGGCACGCTGGTAAAGCTTGCTGTAGCGTCGCTGGAGGCCAACCTGGATGATCTGATCCGGCCGTTCCTCGTGGAGGGCGCGCAGGGCGTGAACCTCCTCCGGCGTGAACACTAGAGACTTCTCGCAGAAGACGTGCTTGCCGGCCTCGAGCGCCGCCTTCATGATAGGGAAATGGAGGTACAGCGGTACGGTGATCAGGACGGCTTCGATCGAGTTGTCCTGCAGCAGGTCGTTGTAGTCGGTGTACCCCTTGGGAGCGTTTTCGAACACCTCCAGGGCCCGCCTGAGGTTCTTCTCGTAGATGTCGCACAGGGCGACGCACTCCCCGTGCTGCATGTGGACCAGATGGCGCTCCAGCAGGCGCCGTCCGCGGCTGCCCGGGCCGATCATGGCGTAGCGGACGACCCGGTCCGCAGCTTTGCTGGTTCGAACGAACGGGCCGTGGGCCAATGTGGCAGCCGCGACGCCTAGAGCTGTCGCACCCTTGGCGAACTCTCTCCGGTCGATCTCGGTCCGGCCGTCACCGGATTGGGTCTCGTGCGGGGGGCTGTCTTGCATGGGACTCTCGGTCTGCATCTGAAGCCGAGTTTAGCGCTTGGGGCTGCCAGTCGCAACCTGCGCGCTCAGCGTCGGCGCCGCGGTCGGTCTACGGCCGCTGCGAATGCCGCGATCTGCCTGTCGAGGACGCTCCCCTGTCCGGACTCCTCACCGGGCACGGTGGTCCCGTAGTGCGCCGGCAGGTGGTTCCTCTCGAAGGACCAGCGCACCTCCCCGGAGGGTCCATGGCTGAACCTCACCGCGTCGTCGGCCGCTGCAGGGACGCGCTCGCAGCGGCCCCTCGCATAGCCCACATTGCAGCAATCGATAAGAAGTTCGGCGTCCGGAAGAAAAGCATTCGGAGCTTCCGCGTGGCACGTTCCGGAGTGCGGCCGGCCGAGAGGGGGGCGGAACCGCCCTCGCCAAGCGGGCCAATCCATAGGCGCCGTGGGCTCGAAGCAGGGGCACGCCAAGCGCTCCAGTGTACACGCGAGCGGATGCAGTCCGTTGGTATCCTGCACCTATGGATCGGATCGGCGCTCTCCGGCAGCTGCTTGAGGCGCAACCGTCCAACGTGTTCGCCCGCTACGGCCTTGCGCAGGAGTATGCCAAGCGGGGCGAGGATGGCCGTGCCATGGAGGAATTCGCACAAGTGCTGCGGTTGGATGCGGACTACCAAGCCGCTTACTTTCACGCAGGAAAGGCATTGGAGCGATTACACCGCCCGGCGAAGGCAAGGGACATGTACGAGAGGGGCATCCAAGCTTCCTTCCGCACAGGGGATGTCCATGCCCGAGCCGAACTGGAGGAAGCCCTTACCGCTGTCTCTGCCTGAGGGTCTCTGCCGCTGAATGGCCTCACCAGAATGTTCCGCCTCGGCAGGCTAGGCCCCACCGTCCGAGCCGGGCGCCCGCGGCGGGCATCCCGAGCCGGGTTCTCGGCGCTGCTTTACTTGGCCTGCGTCCTTCCCGCTGCATCGAGCACGGGCGATCTGGCCCTGCTTGCCGCCGTGGACGCCGCAGCCGGCGACGAGGGCCGCCTCGTCAGCATGATTGCCGACCGTGTCGGGGGAAGGCAGCGGTTTGGCCGGGACGGGTCCCTAGTGCTCGAGTTCGGGCCGGGTGCGCCGACCACGCTCATTGTGACGGCGGGTGACGAGCCAGGCTTGGTTGTCTCAGGAATTGACGCCGAGGGCTACCTCCGCGTGCAACCACTCGCGTCGGGACGCGGTGCCGAAGCGATGGCAAGGCACTTCGCAGGCCAGCATGTGCGGATCTCCACGCATTCCGAAGGGATCCTGGCAGGGGTGATCGCTGCTCCGTCAGTGCACTTTCGCTCGGGCGGCCATTTGCGCGGCCAAGACCTGTTCGTCGATGTAGGAGCGGCAAGCTCGGCGGAGGCGAAGCTTGCGGGTCTGGGAGTGCTGGACCGGGTCACCCTTGAAAAGCGAGTGGCGCCCTTGGCGGGTGGGTGGCTGTCCAGCCCTTGGATCTCCTCTCGCGTCGGCCCGACCGTTCTGCTCGGCCTGGCAGAGCGATTGGCCGGAGTCGAACTCGACAGTGGTGTGGCGCTTGCTATCGCGTCCCAGCAAGAGGCTGGAAACTCTGGGCTGACGCGCGTCGTGAACTCGCTCCAGCCGAGCACGCTTGTGCTGCTCGCTCCTGCTCGAGGTCGGGCTGCCACTGTCGCGCCGTGTTCAGGGCGAGCCGAGTCCGAGGCGCTGGCGAGGCGGCTCTCCAACATCGCAGGTTCGTTCGGGTTGGAGGTGAGTTGGCGATCCAGCCACGCCCTTTCTCTGGGTCCGTTCAGCGCTGGCGAGGCGTGGAGCGCGGAAAGCGCCTGCGCCGTCCTTTCGCCTGGAGCGCGCCACGCAGGTTCGGCCGCGGAGGCCGTGCAGCCCGCCCAGGTCGCCAAGTTCACGGATGTCCTGGCGGCTGCCATAGGTGCTCGCGTCGGTCCGGGCCGTCCCAAGACTGGCGCCGCCCCAGCCGCCACTGCAGCGCTGAAGCGGCCGCCCAAGACTCTCGACGAACGCCTAGAGCGACTGCTGTCCGTCGCTGGGGTCAGTGGGAACGAGGGGCCAGTCCGCGATCTAATCCGGTCCTGGCTCCCGGAGTACGCGGCGGGCCGCGCCGAGGCGGATGGCGCGGGCAACCTTGTGGTGCGAATCGGTCGCGATGGTGCTCCGGCGGCCGCCTTTGTCGCCCACATGGACGAGATCGGATTGAGGGTGACCTCCGTTCTGGCGAATGGCTCGCTAACAGCCGTGCCTGTGGGTGGAGGAATCCAGCGGCTGTTCGCCGGGCACCCGAGCCTGATCCTAGGCGAAAGCGGCGCTGTACATTCCGTGATGCCGGCCGAGCGTACGCTCGACATCGGGGCCAGCTCCAGTGCCGAGGTGGAGTCTGCGGGTGTCCGGCCGGGCGCCACCGCGACGGCCTTCAGGCGCTACCGGCGCTTGCTGGGCAGTCGCGTCAGCGGCCGTTCGCTCGACGACCGGATCGGCTGTGCATTATTGCTGGAGGCGCTTGGGCGTTTGCGGGGCGCCGCGCTCCGGGCCCGTCGGTCTGTCGATTTCGTGTTCAGCGCCAAAGAGGAGGCCGGGCTGCAAGGAGCTCGCCATTACGCCGATGAGCACATGCCGGTCCACGTCTACGCCATCGACACATTCGTCACTTCTGATAGCCCACTCGAGTCGCGGCACATGGCATTCGCCCGCTTGGGGTCCGGAGCGGTGGTGCGGGCCGTGGATCAGAGCGGCCTCGCTCCTCGCGCGGAGGTCGATCGGATCGTTCGCATCGCCCGCCGCAATTCGATCCCGGTGCAGGTCGGCGTCACGGCCGGCGGAAATGACGGTTCGGTGTTTCGTTCGCTGGACTCGGCGAGCGTCCCGATCGGGTTCCCTCTGCGCTATGCGCACGCGCCCGTGGAAGTAGCCGACCTGCGCGACGCGGCGGCGCTCGCCGATTTGGTGGAAGTGCTGGCCCGCGAAGCGTTAGCGAGCCGCTGAGCGCGCTACTCGAACCGCGCAGGGTCAATGCCCGGGATCAGACGCGCGGCGTTCCTCCAGTAGATGTGCTCCAGCGTGGCGTCCGGCAGGCCGAGACCGTAGAGGTTCCAGTGGGCGTGATACCTGCGGTAATACTTGAAGTATTCGTCGCGGGTCTCCAGCACTCGCCAGTAGTACGGGAATTCGCTTGGCACATAAGAGTCCTTGCCGAAGAGCACCCGGTCTTTGTACTTGTTCAGGAAGGCCCTTCCGCTGTACGGCACGCGGCCCAGTTCATAGAGGACGGCAGCGATGTCGAGGTGGACGTTGTCGAGACGGTCCAAGAGCTCGGACAGTGCCCCGAGGTCGTTGCCCTGCCAGCCCATGTGGGCAAGGATGAAATTTGTTTCCGGGTGCCGGGCCAGCATGCGGTCGCGCTCCTCGATCAGTCGCTCGAAGCTCGGTGGTGCAGTCCGCTTGCGCCGCGGCCTTAGCTTGAGTTCGAGCCAGCGCTCGTTGTGCGCGTCGTGATCGGCCCAGAACTCGGCCGGATCGGCCACGTGTATCAGGACCGGAATGCCCAAGCGGGCACAGGTCCGAAAGACCGGGTCCATCTCCTCCGAGTCCACAGGGACACGGCCACCGCGCTGGTCGGTGACCGACATGCCGAAGTTCTTGAAGATCTTCAGGCCTTGCGCTCCTGAGGCCACGTCCTCTTCCAGCTGGCGCGCCGCTCTCTGCCCCCAGCCGGGAGATCCGATGCCCCCAAAAGCCGGATTGGCGAACACCGCAAAGCGACCGGGATGGCGACCCTTGAAGGCCTTCACTGCCTGCTGCAGTCGAGTTCCTGACCCACCGCTCAGGTTCACCAGCACGGCCAGGTTGAGTTCGTCCATTTCCTTGACGATCTCGTTGACGCGCTGTGGTGACGTGGTAGGCCGATGGTGGCTGTGCACATCGATCACCGGGAACTTTGCCCGCGCTACCAACCGTTGCGGCGCGACCAATGTGGATCGGGGCTGCCAGTCCTCGAAGGCCAACTCTTGGGCTAGCGCGCCCAACCCTCCAGCCAGCGGGCTCCAAAGCAGCATCCCGAAGGCCGCAGCACAGCTCCCCAAAGGGCCGCAGCGGTAGGAACGGGCGACTGGGCCGTGCTGGGCAGGCAAGCCGCCGGAGCTATTGCTCACTCGCGGTCAGCCCTTGGGCAACCAAGGATGACGGCTCCGCGCCGACGCCGGGCGATCGGTGGAGGGGCTCCAAGGGCCCTCTCCGACGCCGCTCTCGGCGGCCAGCATGGCGTCAATGTCGTACCGGCCTGCAGCCCCGAAGAGATCTTCGGGCGGCATCGGTTGGCCCTCAGGGATGATTTCCACGCGTACGGCGCCGCAGCGGATTTCCTCCATCGAGATCTTGGTGGGTTTGCGAAGCGCGGTCTTGATGGCGGGGCGCTGCCCACTCTGGAGCTGCCGGGCCCGACGGGCCGCGGCCAGAACGAAACGATATACGCTGCGCTCCTCGTCGTCCGGGATGACCCACTTCTGATCGGGCTCCTTAGTGGCTTCGTCCTCGCTCGCGACACCTTCAGTCGGTTCTTCGGTCATTTGAGTACCTCCTCGTTCGGCCTTGAGCTCACGCCGAACTCTTTCAGGATCGGTAGGATGCGCGGCATCATCCGCGAGCGCCTCGCCCGTGCCGCCACTAGGATCGATTGCAGCACGGCCGCGGCCTCGTCCAGGTCTTCGTTGATCACGACGTGCTCGAACTGCATGCACCGCCCGATCTCGGCCGCCGCCTCGCCCAGCCGAGTCCGCAATGATCCTTCGTCCTCTGTCGAGCGGCTCCTCAGCCGGCTCTCATGCACCTGACGTGACGGCGGCAGCACAAAGACCGTCACCGCTTCAGGGACCCTGCCCTTCAATGATGACGCACCTTGCACGTCAATGTCCAGCAGAATGTCGCGTCCGCGCCGGCGTGCGCTGTCCAGTGCCGACCTTGGCGTTCCGTAGCGGTTGCCAAACACGCCCGCCCACTCCAGAAGTTCATCCCTGTCGATCATGCCCTTGAACTCGTCCTCGGTCACGAAACGATAGTCCCGGCCGTCGGCTTCCATCTGCCTTCGTGGCCGAGTAGTGACCGAAACTGCGAAGTCAACGGAAGGCTCCAAGGCCAGCAGCCGTTTGACCAGCGTTGTCTTGCCGGCACCTGACGGGGCCGAAATGACTAAGGCTACAGGCACGGGGCATGCACTCGCGCTCCGGAGGAGAGCGCGTGCCCGAGATTCTATCGCAGGCTTGCCGTGGTCGGCCGCACACGGATCAGGCGGCGATCGACTGCAGCTCCACCAAGTGCCGGTAAAGCTTGCATGTCTCGAGCAGAGAGGCGTGAGATCCCCTGTCGACGATCCGTCCTCCCTCCAGGACGACGATGCGGTCGGCCGACCGCACCGTCGAGAGGCGATGGGCGCTCACGATCACAGTCCGCCCTCGGATGAGATTCGTGAGGGCGCGCTGCACCAACATCTCAGCGTCGCTGTCCAGATGAGAGGTGGCTTCGTCGAGGAGCAGGATCGGAGCGTCCTTGAGCAGCGCCCTGGCGATGGCGATTCGCTGCCTCTGTCCTCCACTCAGCCGCAGTCCTCCTTCCCCCAGCGGCGTTTGGAACCCTTGCGGCAGCTTGCCGATGAAATCGATCGCATAGGCTGCCTCTGCTGCAGCCCGCACCTTGTTCCGACTGGCTCCCGGCTGGCCGTAGGCGATGTTGCCATGGACCGTGTCGTCGAACAGGACGGTGTCCTGCGTGACGATTGCGATCTGGCGCCGCAGGGATTCGATGGTGACGGAGCGCAGGTCGCGCCCGTCGATTCGTATGGCGCCATCCGTGGGGTCGAAGAAGCGCGGCAGCAGGCTCATGAGGGTGGTCTTCCCTGCCCCGCTGGGTCCGACGAGCGCGACGACTCTCCTAGCGTTGACGCGAAGGGTGACCGAGTCCAGCGCTGCGCTGCGGGCGCCAGGATAGGTGAAGCGGACATTGTCGAGCTCGATCGAGCGCTTGATCGCCTCAAGGTCCTCGGCTCCTGGGGCGTCCGCCACTTCGACTGGGTGGTCCATGTAGGCAAACGCCCGCTGGATCGCGCCGAGGGCCTGCTGGAAGATGTTGTGGATTCCGATCAGGCGCTTCACGGGCTGCAGCAGCATTACCAAGGCGACAATGAAGCTGACTACTTCCCCGGCAGTCATCTCACCCGCCAAGATTCGCATGCGGACATACACGAGCAAGCCGAGGATCATCGCTGCCCCGAGCACCTCAATCAGGGGGGACACGACTGCCTGCTGCTTGACCATGCTCATGCTTGCGCGCAGGAGACGGTTCGCCCGCCGACGGAACCGTGACACTTCGATGCGTTCCGCCTGGAATGCCTTCACCAGGCGATTTCCCGCAATCGTCTCCTGCATGAGCTTGACCAGCTGGGCTAGGTGGTCCTGGACTGTCGTGGACGTCCTGCGGAGCCGTCTCCCGATGCGGGATGCGGGCAGAAGGACGATCGGCACCAGCAACGAGCAGCCGGCAGTGAGCAGCGCGTCGTGCTGCAGCAGCACGAGCAGCAGCGCGGCGGTCGTGAACAGCTGGCGCATGAGGTCGGCTAGGAAGTGCGAGCATGCCGACTGGATCTTCTCGATGTCGCTGACGAGGGAGGAGATCAGCTCGCCGGTGTGCCGGTCCTGGAAGAAGGCGGGCGACTGGTGGAGCACTGACTCATACATCGCGTTGCGCAAGTCGCGCACCGCGGCATAGCCAGCGAAGTTGACGAGATAGCTCGCGGCGTAGTCGCACAATCCCTTGCCCACGGAGATCAGTGCAAAGACTGCGCAGAAGGCCCCGAAGCCTGTCGCCCCTGAAACTGGCAGCAGGTCGTCCAGGCTCAGGCTGCGGCCAGTGAACGGGATTTCTATGAGATCAATCGGGCCGCTCACCGGGGACGGGTTCAGGAACCGGTCCAGCAACGGTTCCAGCAGTAGGGCGAAGAGGCCGTAACAGGCCCCGACAACGGCCATGAGGGCGACTGCCGCCGCGATTCGCAGGGAGTATGGGCGTACGAAACCCAACAGGCGCGCTAGGTCGCGCATGGGCTCTGCCCATGATGCCACACGGCAGCCCCCCTGCGGCCGCGGACGAGTTGGAAGATGACCTGCTCCGAGTCAGGACCGGTACGCCGGTGACCGTCCGTCGCGGCAGGCCTTCCGCGGGCGGCGCCGGGTTAGCGTTCGCATTCGGCTAGCGGCTAGGACGAGAGGCTCTTCTCACGCTGTCGGCCCCAGCGGCCAGAGCCGCCGCGTATACGCCGATGTCCGCGCTGTACGAGATTAGGTTGTAGCCGGTCTCCATCCATTCCCGGGCCTGTTCCGGGCTGCCAGGCTGGATTCCGGCGAACTGCCCCCTCGAATGAGCTGCGGCTGCTACCCGGCGCAGCGCGGCGAGGAAATCCGGATGGTGCAGTTGTCCAACGATGCCCATCGACTGTGTCAGGTCCATGTGTCCGACCCACAGGCAGTCAACGCCCTCAACGTCCGCTATCTCGTCGAGACACTCCAGCGCCGTGACGCTCTCGATCTGGCAGATCAGCACGTTCCGCCGATTGGCCTCGGCCATGTATCGGACGGAGTCCGGCCTGACGTAGTCGTTGTGGGCGCAGCCCAGTCCGAGTCCCCGATTGCCCTCCGGCGCGTATCGCATGGCGTCGTTGAGCAGGCGGGCCTGTTCAGCGGAGCGGACGTTTGGAGCCATGATCCCGTGCGCTCCGGCATCCATAACCCGGGACACGAAGTGGTACTCAGAGGCCGGAATCCGGACAACCGGGCTGATCTCGGTCGCCTTGAATGCGGCGATCATCCTGGCCACCTGCGGAACTTCGAGCGGACCGTGCTCCATGTCGATCAGCACGAAGTCAAGGCCCGCTGCCTCGCAGATCTTGGCCACCCCGGGAATGTCGAACTCCATGAGCATATGGCCGACCGGGACCGGCCCACCCGATAGCGGTTGGCGAATTCGGCTTGGCTTCACAGTTGCCTCCAGCGGGCGAGCTTGGCCTGCACACCCGGCCGCAGCGCCGCCGTGTCGTCGGCGAGGCATGCCGGGACCTCGCCCGTCGCCACCTGCAGTATGTTCTGGCAGCAGTCCTTGCTGTTACCGTCCATGCCCTGTTTCGTCCACGCCATGCCGTGCGGCGAAACGATGACGTTCTCCATGGCCAGAAGCGGATTGTCCGGCGACGGCGGCTCGATCTCGAAGACGTCGATCCCTGCTCCAGCGATGCGACCGTTCCGCAGTGCCCCGATCAGGGCGGCCTCGTCGACGATCGGGCCCCTAGCCGTATTGACAAAATATGCCGTCGGCTTCATGCGCGCGAACTGCGGAGCGCCGATCAGGTGGTGCGTACCCTCGCCCAAGAAAGCGTTGACGGTGACGAAGTCGCCCTCCGCCATGGCCGTGTCGAGGTCGACCAGCTCGACCCCCAGGCCCGCCGCGCGCGACGGCGGGCAGTAAGGGTCGTGCGCCAGCAGCCTACCGAACCCGATGGCCTTAGCGATGCGAAACATCTCGGAGCCAATGCGCCCAAGCCCCACGGACGAGAGCGCCTGACCCTTGACGTCGATTCCTAGCAGGGGCATCCCGGTGCGCCATCGCCCCGCCCGAGTCCTTCTGTCCAGGTCCGGGATCCGCTTCGCCAGCGCAAAGATGAGGGCGATCTGGGCCTCGGCGACCGAGCGGGTGATCGCCTCCGGAGTAAGGGCGACGAGCACGTCGGCCGCGGTCGCGGCGGGGATGTCAATGGCGTCGAACCCGACGCCCCAACGCGAGATGCACGCGAGACGCCGGATGCCCTTGAAGCTCGACTCGTCGAATCGCATGCCGAGCGCCATGATCGCGTCATGCCGGTCGATGACGCCCGGTTCGGCCACGCCCCTGCGTGGCTGCGGCATGACTTCCCAGCGGATATCCGGCTTGGGACGGAGAATCTCCTCCAGCCAAGGCCCAAGCAGCGGGTTGAGCTTGTCCCCCCAGCCCGGATCGATCCCGATTGAGAAACCTTGCGTCATGAACTCGCCCTCCGGCACTCGTGGGCCCGCCCGGCCATGTCTGCACTCGCCACCTGGCGTGGCTGAGGGCCGGTCCTGCGTGGGCTTGCGACAGCCTGGAGCCGACGCACAAGATTGTACTCCGCCGGTCAATGCGCTCCTGCACCTGCAGGCAGATTCAATGTTTGATGCGGTTTAACGCGGCGCGTCGATTGAGCTGG
>JAPPMC010000046.1 GCA_028819235.1 Bryobacterales bacterium | reverse complement strand
ATCCCAAAGGCGTCGCCCGTTGATCCCGTTCCACACGAAAGCCGGAAGCGCCAAAATTGTCAGCAGCTGCTGAGAGCCGGTGCGATGGACTCTCGTCAATTCGCAGTCTTGGAATGCACCCGCAGCCCCGCTGCGAATCCTCTCAGGGAATGGGGACTCCCCTTCTTCTCCTCGCTGGACCTCCCGGTCTTCGGCAAAACCGTAGATCGCCTGGGCTTCGTCGGCAAATACGGTCACGCCGCACGACGAGGGCAATTTACGGACAATCTCGACCACGAGATCGGAGCGGATTCCAACAATGTCCTGCGCCTCGTCGACAACCAAGTGCTCCACACTTCCGAGATATTCGGCGACGTTTTCGTCCTGCCGAACGAGGTCGAGTACCTGCTCGATGTTCTCCTCGTAGGAGCCCAAAATCCTGGCTTCGTCATCGAAACCTGAATGGATCGTCCAAGCGTGCGAGTCGAGGGTTGCGATTTTCACCGCATAGGCCGCCGACGCATCCTTCAAATAGGCTGCAATCCGGTCGCGAATCTCGCGTACGGCGGTACGCGTGAAACTGATCAGCCAGATGCGGCTGGGCTCCAGTCCGTCCCGGTCGATCAACTGCGAGACCCGCGCGCATGCAACGGCCGTCTTGCCCGTACCGGGACCGGCCCCGACCAGCAAACGTTTCTCCTGCGGTGCGTCGATCACGTCCCGTTGCGACTCGTCCCACTCTATGTCGGCAGGCGAAACGACCTGGAACTCCCGCGCAGAGTCATTTTCTTCCTGGTCCCTTACCTCCTGCACCTGAATGTCATCCGCAGGTGGGACATCGTCGAGATATACCTGTCCGTCGTTAATCAGCGGCCAAAGCTTTTTCTTGTATTTGACGGCCGGCTTCCCATCGAAATTACGAAGGGGGCGCGTAACCCGTGCGATTTCCTGCCCCTTCCTGAATATGTGAACCTCGATTTGCGCCATAACCTTGCTTCTAAAACCGCTGCTACCCAGCCATGAATTCCAGCGTTGTGTGGCGATTTACGATATCCGTCCGTCGATGTTCTCTACTTCGACGATCTCGGCAAAGGGCTCACGGCCCTTCCGAATAAAGGCTTCCGCCAAGCTCAGTACATCTGGCAACGCCCTCCGGTGCTTGCCCCTCAAGGCGCATTCCCAGACCACAAGCACACGCCACTCGTCGGCCGTAAGCGTCGCCAACGCCTTCCGGTCCCGCTCCATGTTGCGGTTGATTTTTGTCTTCCAGAATGTGGCGCGGGTTTTGGGCCACCTGAACAATGAGCATCCGTGACCGTGCCAGAAGCAACCGTGTACGAAACCCACGGTGTGATATTTCTGGAACACTAGATCCGGTTTGCCGGGTATGCCTGTTCCGTGAAGCCTGTACCGGAGGCCCCGTCCGTGAAGCCCGCGGCGGAGAAGCATTTCGGGTTTCGTATCCTTGCCCCTGATCCGGCTCATGACGAGCCTACGCTGTTCCGGCGTCAACACGTCGGTGACTTCGGCTCCTTCCATAGAGGTATCCGCAGCGTCAGGCTTCAACGGTGTCTTCCATCGCCGGCAAATCAGGCACAACGGTCGCTAACCCAGTTGCAACCAAAGCTTCTGCTCCGACCGAGCCCTGATACGGCAGCCGCGTGATATCCCCGCTTGCCGTTGCCTGGATCGTCTTCATGATTTCCGCAGCGATTGCTTGTGCCATCAAGGGAGGTACCGCATTGCCGATCTGTCGAAACGCCTGGTTCATCGCGCCGGTGAACACGAATCCATCAGGGAATGACTGAAACCGTGCTGCTTCACGGACTGAAATCGTCCGGGCCTGGGCGTTGTCGTAGTGGATGTGGCTGTAACCGTCCTTGCTCAGATGCGCCATGACCGTGCGCACCGGCTGATCGCGAGCAATCTTCCGCCACTTGTTCGGAAACTTACCTGCGTCGTAAGGGGGCACGATGGAGCCCCGCATCTCTTCGTGTTCCAATGACCCCGGCCGCACGGTGACGCCCTCTTCCGCAAGTTCCGACAGTTTCTCCTCGAACATCTTGAGGGCGAGCTTGTATGCTTCCGGGTACTGATCACCTTCCTTCATTCTTGCGAACAGTGGGTAATCGCGTGGAAGGTACCGTATGACGTGATCGTAGACGCCGTCGGCGGCCTCGAATCCGGTCCAATTCTTCATTGACCGGGCATATTCCGAAACTGAGCGGGTTTTGTCATAAGACATCAAGCTGTCGAATCGCCGTGCACCACGCTTCAACACGCCCTCGCGAATCAGCTTCCGCGCGTCGAGTTCCGGCAGATCGTCGATTGCCTCTTCAGCCGTTACGGCAGGCGACAAAGCGTTTGTGGCTTCGGGCGGGTCTATGTAGTTGTGCGCTTCGGCGAACAGGTCATCAGTTGACAGCACCTTCATCGCGACCTGACGGGAACCCTTATAGCCGCGAGGCAAATCAATCCAATGCGTTGGTGCGGGGAATGTGACACTTCCGGCGGTCTCACGATGGTACGCGATCAGAAACATGCGCTCACGCATTTGGGGCACGCCGTAGAATGCTGCGTTTAGTAGGGTGTAGGCGCATAAGTAGCCAAGGTCTTCCAGGACTTCACAGACTTCTTCGGGGACATTGTGTCCACCGAAGTTCATTACGTCCGGCACGTTCTCCATCAGAATGGCGAGCGGACAGCAGGACTTCACGAATCTGAGATAGGGCGTGTATAGCGTGGCGCGTGGGTCGTGACGGAACGCCTCGGGGTGCGCTTGAATCTCCCGCAGCTTCGACCTGCCCACCCGCGCGAAGGCTTGACATGGCGGACCGCCGATGACGACGTCGAAGGCCTCCGCCACTCTGCCGAGCCTCAGTGTCCGTACGAGCTGACTTGGAGTTGTCGAGGTAATATCCCGGCGGTCGGTGTGAAGCGGATCACCCGCATGGAAGTTGGCGCCGTAGGTGGCGGCCGCCGTCGCGTCGTTCTCAATCGCACCGGCAATCTTGAACCCCGCCGCGCTGAAGCCGAGGGAAAGTCCACCGCACCCGGAAAAGAGATCGAGCACCCGCGGCTGTGCGCCGGCCCGCAGCCTCGATAACTTCTCCTGGATGATGCGGTCCGTCACAACTCCTCAGCCCCCGTTCTACGCATTTTGACAATTGGGGTGGAAATTTACCGAATCGAACGGATTTGTCAAGAACTTGACACAGCCCTTCGCCTTTTTTCGCGATTGACACTGGATTCTTGAGCAACGCTCTAGCAGGCCGTGGAAAAACCCACGGATTTGAGAATTGGCAAGCGGCACGGTGAGCGATGGGATGAGAACCGAATGCTCGACGGGTTGGGATGGACCTCTTTCGCGGGACTTTTCATGGCCGAGACCGTGGCGCAGAGGTACTCGGCCACACGCAACATGCTCACGTGCCGACTCCCAGGGTTCGCAGCCGTACGAGGTTGTAGGCAGCGAAGGTCAGGGTGAACTGAAAGTCCACTTTGGGTAACCCCCGATGCTTGAGTTTGCGCAACCCGCCGATGGTCTTGGCCCAGCCGAAGGCTTCCTCGATCCGCTTGCGCACCCGCTGGCTGTGAGCGTAGCCCGGGTGGCGGGTGGTGCGGCGGTCAATGGCCGAACGCCGGTTGGTATCGTTCTGCGCTACATGAGGACTCACGTTCACCCAGCGCAACCCCTCGACAAAGTCCTTGGTATCGTACCCCTTGTCCGCACCCACGGTGAGCCGGCCCTTGCCGGGTCGCATCTCCAGCATGGCCAGCGCCGATTCCCGCTCAGCCCGGCCGCTGGCTTGGGTAGTGCGCGTGTCCACGATCAGTCCATGGCGGTTGTCCATCAAGGCATGCCCCAGGTAGCACAACTTCGCCTCCTGCCCCTTGCCCTTGCGGTACTGCAGGGCCTGCGGGTCGGTGCTGGACTCATGGGTCGCATTGCTGCGCTTCTCTCCCCGAAAGTCCGCCTCGGCATTGCGTCCACCACCGCCCGGTCCCTTCCCCCCCTTGGGACGAAACGACTTCATCGAAGCCCACGCCTCCAGCAGCGTCCCGTCCACGCTGAAGTGCTCATCCGACAGAAGCCGCGCCTCACGCGCCTGCACCAGGATCTTCGCAAAGAACTCCCGAGCGATGTCCGAGCCGATCAACCGCTCCCGGTTCTTCGTGAATGTCGAGTGGTCCCATACCGGGTCGTCCATCGACAGACCCACGAACCACCGGAACAGAAGGTTGTAGTCCAGTTGCTCCACCAAAAGCCGCTCGCTGCGGATCGAGTAAAGAACCTGCACCAAAAGCGCCCGCAGCAACTGTTCCGGCGCGATCGAAGGCCGCCCCGTGTGCGAGTACATCGCTTCCAGTTCCCGCGACAGCTCTTCCAGCGCCCGGTTCACCATCTCACGGATCGGTCGCAACGGATGGTCCTGGGGAACCCGGGCCTCCGGCGATACATAGCTGAACATCCCTTCCTGACGCGGATCAGTCCCTCTCATCGACGCCTCCGTCTCGGTACCAACGTATGAAGCATCTTTCCGCGTCAGATGGACTTTTTCAACAACCTGCTAGAAAGGCTGAGTTGGCGGAGGGGGCGAGATTCGAACTCGCGGTCCGCTGTCTAGGCGGACGCCGATTTTCAAGACCGGTGCCTTAAACCGCTCGACCACCCCTCCGTGTTCGGGAAGATCCGGGGCGCCCGGTGACAGGGGCGCTAATCAGGATTTAGCCACTTGGTGAAGGGATTTGCCACAAGGTTGGCGTTGTAGAAGCGGGGGTCGTGGGTGACTTCCTTGCCTACCCACGGGGGTTTGGTGAAGGGGCGGTCTTCACGGTCCAGCTCGATTTCGGCGACGACGAGGCCCTGGTTGTCGCCGAGGAACTCGTCCACTTCCCAGACGAGGCCGTCGTGCTCCAGCCGGCGGCGGACCTTCTCGACCAGGGGCGGCTCACAGAGCCGGAGCAACTCGGCGGCGTCTTCGGTCGGGATGTCATACTCGTATTCGGTGCGGGTGGCGCCGCGCGTGAGTCCCTTGATGGTGAGGGTGGCCTTGTCGCCCTCGATACGGACGCGCACGGTGCGCCCGGGCTGGGTGCTCAGGTAGCCCTGGCGCTGGACCGTTCCCTCGGCCTTGCGCCATTCGTCTCCTGTGACCAGGAACTTGCGCTCGACCTCAAGCGCCATAGGGGGTCCTACCTCGCGCTGCCTACTTCATCCGGTGCAGCACATTCTCCGCCAAGGCCTGCAGGTATTCCTTCCGCCCCGACAGGTCCTTGGGCATGTTGAGCAACGTCATGCCCACGTACTCCACGCCATCCTCCGCCAGGCGGCCGAGGTCTTCCAGGCAGTCGTCGCCGTTGCCGGTGACGGCCCAGGCGCTGACCTCGGAGTCGGAGGCGATGTTGATCTTGACCATGGTGTCTTCCTGCATGTTCCAAC
>JAPPMC010000156.1 GCA_028819235.1 Bryobacterales bacterium | reverse complement strand
CAGCTCAATCGACGCGCCGCGTTAAACCGCATCAAACATTGAATCTGCCTGCGGGCGGGGCTAGTAGTCCTGCCCCGCGAGGCTCCGCTCGACGCTGCGCTGCCATTCCTCGAGTTCGACGACCATGCCCCGGACTCGGTCCGGGTGGCGGGCAGCAAGATCGACGCGCTCGCGAGGGTCCTCAAGCAGGTCGTACAACTCCGGCTCCCGTGAGCGGATCCGCACCAGTTTGTACCTGGCGTCTCGCCAAGCCGCCGTGCCCCCGAAGTCGCTCGTCTTGGCCACGGGATGCCGGAAGTTGACAAAATCGATCCCGGGATTGCGCGTCGTCGGCGTTGTGCCGCGCGTGAGATCGGGATCCATCCAACGCGGATTTCCGGCCTCGGCCGTCCGGTCATAGACCCAGAAGCCGACCGGCTCCGGACGGCGGTCCATATCGGCACTGAGGATCAGGGGCGAAAGGTCCAGACCGTCAAGTGGCCGATCGGGATGGGGATGCTTGAGGCCTATCAAAGCCAGCACGGTGGGGAATATGTCCGTGGTCACCGCCGTCACTGGCGTCTGGCGACCCGAGGTGATCTTTGAGGGCCACTCAATTATCCCGGGCACAAGCAGCCCCCCCTCATACAGGCTTCCCTTGCTACCGCGCCATCCGCCGTTATACAGCCACTGCCTCTGCTCCTGAGGGATGCCCTCGAGTGTGATCCCGTTGTCTGAGGTGAACCACAGCAGCGTGTCGCCGGCAGCGCCCATCTCGCGCAATGCGGTGCGGAACTCACCCAAGGCCCGGTCCAACGCTGTGATTTCGGCGTAGCGCCGTGCCAGTTCCCGGCCGGGCACATCGCTGTATCGCTCCACATCCTCGTGCAGCGCCCTGTAGGGACTGTGCGGCGATCCGAACCAAAGGGTCACGAAGAACGGCTCACTTCCCTGCTGTTGCACGGACCGGATGAAGTCGAGCGCAGCGTCAACGCAGATTTTGGAGCTCTCGCCGCGAACGGTGTCCGGTGGCGCGCCATTGCGGCTCAGCGGCGGGTGCATCTCAAAGAAGTTGTCGTGCGCGAGGTATTCCTCGTAGCCCATGCGGCCCGGGCTGGTTGGCGACTCGGCCTTTACCGCCCCAACGTGCCACTTCCCAAAGTGTCCTGTGCGGTACCCGGCGTCTCGCAGGATGCGAGCGATCGTAACCTCTTCGGGGCGAGTGGTGTGGTTCGGGGAGAAGACGCCCGAGCGGTTCGGATGCCGACCCGTGAGGATGGATGCCCGCGTGGGAGAGCATGTCGGCGCGGCCGCGTAGAAGCGATCGAACCGCAGGCCGGTAGCCGCCATCTCATCCAGAACCGGTGTCAGCAGATATGGATGGCGGTTATACCCCGTTTCACCCCATCCCAAGTCGTCGGCCATGGCAAGAACGATGTTGGGACGCTCGGAGCCAGCAACTGTGCCCAGAGGTGATCCAAGCACGATCGCCGCGAGCAGAATCGGGGTTCGCATAAGACCTACTCGGCTCGCTGGACGCGAGCGTAGTACGCGCCGGAGATGTCCCGTCCGGATGCGTCCCGGAACCATGCCTGGAGGGTGCTGCGGCCTTCCAGCAGGGTGACCTCAAAGGGGACGCCTCTGGCACCTTTCCCGGCAGTGGAGACGGTTGGATTCGCGCCGTTGACGCTCAGGGCTGCGGACCGAATTGCTAGAGCCTTGCCAGGAGTGATCAGGACTCCCCCAATGGTCGCCGCCGGACCTGCCTTCGTAAGGTCGCGTTCAAGGTGGAAGGGCCAGCGCCGGACCTCGACCAAGTATCGGCCGGCGGCCCGGGCATCAACCTGCCAGACGCCTCCTCGGGCCGGCCCGCAGGTCTCCGCCACCCGCGTGCGATTGTCGCAATCAACCTCGACCCAGCTGTTCGACGTAAGGTCGGTGAACGTCCCGGGTCCGGATCGAATCACGAGCGGTTCGACTTCCTCGACCGACTCCGCGATCTCGCTCCAATACCGCTCGTAGTGGGCGCGCATCTCCCGGACGACTTCCTCGTTCTGGTCTGCAACGTTGGACTTCTGGCCGGGGTCGGCGTGGATGTCATAGAGTTCGGAGTCGCCCACTAGGCGCCATTGGTTCCAGATGACCGCACTGTCCGAGTACTGTTCAGGCCGAATCCTGCCCCCGTACTGGACCACGATCTTCCGGTCCGCCCCCGTGCCGTCCGGAGAGCGGAAGACGGGAACCAGGGTGTCGCCGTCGAAAGAGGCGCCTTGCGGCACAGCCAATCCCACCAGGTCCGCCAGGGTCGGAAGGACATCGGCGACGTGGGATGCATACCGGATCTCGCGAGGATCACCGAGTTCGCCGTCGGGCCAGCGGAGGAAAAAGATCGCGCGGTGTCCGCCGTCGTACGGGCTGCCCTTCTTCCCGCGCATGCCGGCATTGAACACCGTCTCGCCCTTGGCAGTGCCGTTGTCGTTCATAAAGAGCAACAACGTGTTCTGCCTCAGCCCACGCTCGCCGAGCCAACGGTCAAGGCGCGCCACGTTCTCGTCGATGCTGGCGATCAATCCGAAGAAGTGCGCCAGTAAGGGGTCTTCAACCCGCGCACCATAGGCCTGATAGTGCTTGGCGAGCGAGTTGAACGGGGAGTGGGGTGTGTTCAGCGCCAAATACGTGAAGAATGGCTGTCCGGCGTCGGCTTGCTCGCCCATCCATTCCATCGCGGCATCGAACCACAGGTCAGTGCAGAAGCGGTCGGAGAAGCGGACAATGTCCTGGTCGAGGTAGCGGGTGTAGTAGTAGTCGTTGTCATACTCGATCTCGGAGGCGAAGCCCCAGCCCTTGTGCCAGACCACCCGTTCGAACCCGCGATCCACGGGCCGGTGTGGGTACGTGTCCCCCAAGTGCCACTTGCCAAAAAGCCCGGTCGCATACCCGTTGGCGGCAAATACCTCGGGCATGGTGGGCACGTCGCGCCGCATCAGGTTCCTGCCGGCAGGCACCATTCCGGCCTTGTTGCGCAGCGAATACTGGCCAGTCATGAGCTCGCCTCTCGTGGGCGTGCAGACCGGCGCGACGTGAAAGTCGGTCAGCCGAACGCTCTCGTCGTGGAGCTTGTCGAGGTTGGGAGTCTCAAGGACCGGATTGCCGTGCGCCGACATGTCGCCGTAGCCTTGGTCGTCGGTGAGAATGATGATGACGTTGGGCCGGCGAAGGTCTCCGGGCGCACTTGTACCGCACGCTCCGATGGCCACGGCAAGTATTGCCGCCGTCATCGGGCTGCACAGTAGGGTTTGAACTGATAAACGCGACTGGGAGCCAACCATGGGAGGACAGACACGACATTCTAGCGCCAGCTCGGCGACGACCAACATCCATCCGAAAGGGAGCACCCTTGCAACCGCCCAACAGAGACAGGTGCCGCCTGAAGGAACCTAAGGCCGACCGGGAAGGAATATGATTTCCCAAGGCATCCGCACTGGCAGGCACGCAGCACGCCATCATTGCCAAGGTCCAAGGAACGATCCTGCATGAGTCTTCGCACAACGACCCAAGCCCCACTCCACCTGATCGCCCTGGCGCTGTTCGTCAGCCCGGCGGCGGGATTCGAATTCCCGACCGATTCCCCTCCTCGCAATGACATCCGTATCGAGAACCGCGTTCCGATTCCGATGCGGGACGGGGTCGTGCTCTACGCCGATGTGTACCGCCCGATTGGCGATGGGCGCTACCCAGTGATTGTGTCGCGGACGCCGTATTCGACGGAGAGGCCACCAAGTGCCTACGGCGCGGCGGTCTACTTCTCCCGTCGGGGCTATGCCTACGTGTTCCAAGACGTTCGGGGACGCCACGAGTCCGAGGGGCGCTGGGAACCGTTCCGGGACGATTTGAACGACGGATACGACACAGTGGAGTGGGCGGCCGTGCAGCCGTGGTCCAACGGGAAGGTGGGCATGGAGGGCGGCTCCTACTTGGGGCACGTCCAGTGGCGCGCAGCCCAGTCCCGTCCGCCACACCTTGTGACGATCTTTCCCCGTGTGGCTTCGACCAGCATCTACCACGACTGGATCACGGTCAATGGGGGGTGGAGGCTGGCATTCAACTTCGGATGGGGGCCGGTCCGGCAGGAATCTCGCATCATGCAGAACACGGGACCCCACACGGTCGCCGGCGGGCCCGAAGCGATCTCCTACGACCGTGTCGTCTGGCACCTGCCCCTGAACGAAATGCAGGCCCTCGTCGGACGAAACGCCCGGTTCTACGACGATTGGCTGGCCCATCCGGACTATGACGAGTACTGGCACTCGCTCAGCGTCGAGGAAGACTTCGGGATGATCTCAGTGCCGGTCCACACCATGGGCGGATTCTTCGACATCTTTGCCCAGGGCACGCTGCGAGGATTCGCGGGCGTCAGCGCGGAGGGAGCTACGAGCGAGGCCCGTGAGGGAAGCCACATGGTTATCGGCCCGTGGGAGCACGGCGTCTCGCGGGAGGTCGGAGACATGGACTGGGGGCCCTCGGCCGTTGTGGGCACGAACGCGCTGGCGCTGCGCTGGTTCGATTACTGGCTCAAGGGGATCGCCAACGGTCTGGCAGATGAGCCTCCCGTGAAGATCTTTGTCATGGGGCGGAACGAGTGGACGCTCGAGGACGAATACCCCCTTGCCAGAACCGAGTACCGACCGCTGTTCCTGGACAGTGCCGGTCGGGCCGGCGGATCGCACGGCGACGGTACGCTGTCGTGGAGCAAGCCTTCGGCGGACTCCGTCCCGGACAGCTTTCGCTACGATCCCGCGAATCCCGTTCCGAGCTTGGGCGGTGCTAACTGCTGCGGCGTTGCCACCGCGTCGGGTCCCAGGGACCAGAGGCCGATCGAGCATCGGCCGGACATTCTGGTCTACACATCGGAGATCTTGGAAGAGCCGCTGGATGTGATCGGACCGCTCAAGCTGGTGCTGCACGCCTCCTCAAGCGCCGCAGACACTGACTTCGTCGCCAAGCTGGTTGACGTGTACCCGGACGGCCGCTCGATCAATGTCGCCGAGGGGATTCTGCGGGCACGGCATCGGGAGGGCCTAGCCAAGCAGGTCCTGATGGAACCGGGAACGGTGTACCGAATGGAGATCGACATGGTCGGAACGGCGAACAGCTTCCAACCGGGCCACCGGATCCGCGTGCACGTCACGAGCAGCCACTTCCCGCAATTCGCCCGCAATCTCAACAACGGGGAGCCCTTCGGCACGAGCGACGACGCTGTTGTTGCAACTCAGACTGTTTGGCACTCGGCCGAGCGCCCGTCGCACATCCTCCTGCCGGTAGTTGGCCCCTGACGGCGGTTGAGGGGGCCGGCCCACAGACCCTTAGCCGGGTGCCAAGGTTCGCCAGAAACAATCGAAGGGAACGCGCCGTCTTGCAGCCCCGCTGGCCTCGGAAAGCCACCCAAACGCTCGGCGGCCAGCTGGGGAAATTGGAGCGGGAGACGGGGATCGAACCCGCGACATTCAGCTTGGGAAGCTGACGTTCTACCTCTGAACTACTCCCGCACGTGCGCAGTCTATCACACGTCCTGCGCCAGTTGGCAAATGGCTGTCGCGCAGATTCGCGCCGGTGAGCCCCGATCGGAGACATTTCAAGGCGCGGGCCGAAATGGGCTCGAATACATGGCTCGCGAGAGAGTCCCATACAATCGCCATTGATCATGCTCAGCGTCTTCTCCGCACCATCCCGCTACACCCAAGGGGTGGACGCAACGAAATCCCTTGGCGCCGAGATGACGCGCATCGGCCTCCAAGGCCCGGCTCTTGTACTCGCCGGGCGCAGCGCGGCGGCCCAGCTCGGCCCAGTGTGGAGGCAGACATTCGGCGATTCCGACATAGCCTACGGGGTGGAGGCCTTCTCGGGGGAGTGCAGCCACCGGGAGATTGAGCGCGTCAAGGCAGTCGCCGCAGCGGCCAAGGCCGAAGTGATCGTCGGTGCCGGCGGAGGAAAGGTCCTCGACACGGCGCGGGCAGTTGCCGCAGAACTGGACCTTTCGGTCGTGAACTGCCCGACCGTTGCGTCCAGCGACGCCCCCTGCTCCGCTCTCTCGGTGCTCTACGACGAGCAGGGCGTCGTAGTGGACTATCGGGTCTACGGCCGAAATCCGGATCTCGTATTGGTTGACACCCGAGTGATCGCGAACGCCCCGCCACGACTGCTGGCAGCGGGCATGGGGGACGCCCTCGCAACAGTGTTCGAGGCCCGCACTTGCGTCGAGGGTCGAGTAAAGAACATGCGCGGAGGGGCGTCCACGCAGAGCGCTCTGGCCTTGGCCGAGCTCTGCTACCGGACGCTGCTCGAGGACGGACGCACCGCGATGGACGCGGCGACGAACCGCGCCGTCAGCCCGGCTCTCGAGCGACTGGTGGAAGCCAATACCCTACTGTCCGGATTGGGGTTCGAGTCGTCCGGGCTGGCCGCCGCGCACTCGGTGCACAACGGCCTCACGGCAGCCGGCGGTACGCACCCCTATTACCATGGCGAGAAGGTCGCGTTCGGGACCCTTGTTCAGCTAGTCCTGGAGGGCAAGCCGACCTCGCTGATCCAAGAGGTGCTCTCATTCTCGACATCGGTGGGACTGCCGATCACGCTGGCGGATGTGGGGCTTCCTTCGTGCGGCGACGAGGACTTGGAGCGCATTTCGCGGCGGTCGGTCGCGCCGGGAGAGACCATCCACAACGAGCCGTTCGAAGTCAGCTCCGGCGCCGTCCGGGACGCCATTGTTGCCGCCGACGCCATCGGCAAGCGCTGGAAGCTCGAGCAGAACAGCTGACCGTGGGATAACCCCCGATCGCCGCAAGTCTCTCGGCGGCCACCAAGGGTGGGGGTCAAGCCCTAGCGTTCGATCTGCGCCGTCTCCTTGACCCAGCCCCCAATGGCAGCATGCGTTTCCTTGATGCGGATGACGTCGCCGTCCATGAACGTCACAAAGAGGATCTCTCCGGGCGGCTCGCCGTATATCCAATCCTCTGTCTGAAGGCCGTCCTTGAAGTCCCGCACCTTCTTGTTGGGCAAGCCCTTGGAGAGCAGGACCATTTCCTTGTCCATGCCCTCGACGACCTCGTTGCGCTCGATTGCCTCGCGGTACTTGACGTCGATGGTGTCCAGGTACAGTTCGGTCGCTGTTCGCTGCTCGAAGTCGAGCACGGGCTTGAGCATCTGCTTGAAGTCTTGCGCGGACTTGGCGGGCACGGTCCCGGGGAATACCAGCGCAAGCCTCGTGCCTCCCGGTGCGTGGGTGACCTGATTGGCACCGAGACTCGTGCCGCGAGCGCCGGCGCCCGCCACCTGGATGCGGTGCCACCAGCGGCGGCCGCCGCTGATGCCGTAATTGATCTGGAGCACGAGGCGCTTGCCCTCGAAGGTCACTGCCGTGATCTGGACCAAGTCTCCCATCCGCGCCGCCGGGCCGAACCTTCGCATAGCATCCGACCATTGCTCTCGGTCGTACTGGCCGGTCGGGCGCAGCACGAGAGCCTTCTTGGACCTCGGGATTTGGACCTTGGCAGTGCCGTACTCGGCGCTCAGGTTTCGGATCAGCTCAGCCCTCTGCGCTGGAGTCAACCGCTCCTGCTTTGCCCCGACCTGAGGTGTCGCCACCAGAGCCGCAGCCACCAGCGCAGCCAGTGTGAGCCGGCCCGCAATCCTCGCGATCCCAAAGCATCGGATCCGATTCCCCGACCGGCAAGTAGCGCAACAGAGCCACCAGGCCAAGCAACGCGCCGGTCGCGAGCAGCCCACCTTCGAATCCATAGTCACCGCCTGTGACCCAAACCGGACCTTCGAGCGCGAGGCTCAAGTCCGTCAGCCTCATTGTAATGCCCGAGGTGTTGACTCCGAGGCCCACTTGGGTGAGATTCCAGCCCAAGTGCAGGCCGACAGCCAGCCAAAGCGACCGACGCCAAAGTACGGCGAGCGCGAAGGCGGCACCGAAGAGGGCAGTGTTCCACTGCGCCAGGGCCGTCACGCCGGGGTTGGCCCCGTGCAAGAGTCCGAACGCCATGGATGTGACCGCCACAGCTGCGGGGGCGCCCAGCGCGCGGGCAAGGAATTGCAGCGCCAGGCCGCGGGCAAAGAGCTCCTCGCCGAATGCACCCGCCGCCAGCAGTGCAACGCCGCCCAAACGCCACTCCCGCCAGTCAAAGCGGATTGCCTCGGGTTCGATCGGCCGGTACTCGCCTACTCCTGCAGCCAAGGCGACGACAACCAGCAGGCAGCAAACTGCGGATGCGGATGCGAGTCCCCACGGAACGGCCACTAGGCCGGCCCTTGTCAACCCGATCGCGCTCCAGCTCAGCCTTCGGCTCGCAGCGATGGCGCCAGCAGTAACTGCTAGGCTGCCGCCGGCGAGCGGAATGGCGCTTAGGGCGACTAGATTGGTCGTCAGTGAGGCCGCAGCCCAGCCTGTAAGGCCGCCGCAGACGAATGTGGCCACTACGACAGCGCTGGCCAAGGCGAGGTCCCAAAGGCGACGGGTCAGGACCGGGGCAGGGATCCTCATGGGCGTGTATCCACAGTAGGGACGGCAGGCCGCCCAGAGCCAAAGGGGCGGTATCGCGCAGGCGCTGGCCGCGTTGACAGCCCGGCGGGCGGCGGGCTATTCTGGAACTTAACGGACCAGCATGGCAAATCACAAGTCAGCGCTCAAGCGCATGCGCCAGACGGCCAAGAGAACCGCCCGCAATAGGGCGGCGAAGAGCCAGCTTCGCACCAAGCTAAAGCGGTACAGAGCAGTTCTAGCAAGTCACGAGGGTGCCCCGCCAGAGGAGTTGCTCAGGTCGACGGTCGGACTTGTGGACCGCTCGGTCCGCAAGGGTGTGCTGCACCGCAACAAGGGCAATCGCCTGAAGTCATCGATCATGATCGCGGCGAACAAAGCTTCCCAGTCCGCCGGCAAGCCCGCCAAAGCCTAGCCCACCCGCTTCACGACAGCCACGCTGGCCAACGGTCAGCTGGTCAGCTTCATTACAAGCATCTCCATGAGTATGCGGTCGTCGGGCCGGGGCTGGCGCAGACCCCGATCTACCTCGAACAGGGCCGTGAGCGCCCGCTGCAGGTGCTCGGCAGCGTAGCGTCGTGCGACAAGGTCGATCTGCTTCGCCCTAGCGGGCCAGACACGGATCCCAAACTTGGCCAAGCCTTGGCGAATCTGCGGCACGCCGCGAAGGCCGAGTTCCTTGGCCGCAAGAGCCTGGCGCAGGAGCGCTGCCAGCATGCTCACCTGCAGGCCCCAGTACACTCCGGCCTTAGCCATGGTGTCGAGCACGTCAAGGGCGCGTGAGCGGTCGCGGTCGGCTATGGCGTCGGAAAACTCGAACATGCCGCGCTGGCGCGCCTCCGGAACGAGCAGCGCGAGGTCGGCCGAGTCGATCTCGCGGTCCGGGCCGGCGAACAGCTGGAGCTTCTGCAGTTCACTCTCCAACCGGTACACATCTATACCCAACAGCTCGACCAGCTCCACGAGGAGCGGCCTGGAGATCTTCAGGTTCAGCCGTTTCGCCAGCACGCGACCCACGTAGAGGGCGTCGCCCTCGCCCAAGGCCCGGAAGTCCACACGTTCCGGAACGGCCGAATAGTACTTGGCTGCACGCTCCAGCCGTGACCTGCCATCGCGGTCTTCCCAAGCATGACCATCCGCCTGCAACACGAGGACGGTGTCGGGCGTCGGATGCCGAAAGTACTCCGCTAGCCGCGTGCGTTCTTGGCGGCCGCCTCGCGTGTTCGCATACTGCAGGGCGGCATCGGCGTTCTGAACGGCGATTATGCGGCGGCCGCCGAATAGGAGCGGCGCATCAGCCTCGTCGAGCACGTCGGTGAGGCTGCACTTCTTCATGTTCAAGTCGACGAAGAAGCCCAGCGTCTCGCCTGGTCCCAGCACGCACTCCCGCAGGAAGGCCATGCAGCGGCTCTGGTAGAATGGCTCGGCCCCGAGGAACAGGTAGCCGTTGGCAGCCTCACCTTTCTTCTTGAGGTAGAGGCTCAGATCCCTCGGGCTCACATCCAAACCCTAGCACCGGGAAAGGGACCATTACGGGAACACTCAGCATGCGCTTGTATAGATTGATCGTCGCCGTCGCTGCTGCCGCCTCCTTGGCTTTGGGGGGCGACTCGGCGGAATTCGCCGCGTGGGTCAGCAGCGAGTACCGCGTCAGGCCGAACATAACCTACAAGACCGCCAGCAACGCCGAGCAGAGGGTCGACGTGTACTCGTGGCGGAACAACGACCAAGCCCGGCCGACGGTGATCTACATCCATGGTGGCGGTTGGGTCGGCGGCTCCAAGGAGGCGAGCGTTCTCGCGATCGCGCCGTACCTCGAGATGGGCTTTAACGTCGTCAACGTGGCATACCGGCTGGGACGTGTCGCACGAGCCCCCGCCGCCGTGGAGGACTGCCGCTGCGCCCTCCGCTGGGTCTACCGCAATTCGGGGACCTACGGATTCGACACGTCGAGGCTGATCGTCACCGGCCACTCAGCAGGCGGACATCTCTCGCTCACCACAGGCATGCTGCCCGCAGATGCGGGATTCGATGCCGAATGTCCATCGCAAGACGAGCCGGCAGTGGCAGCGATCATCAACTGGTTCGGCATCACAGATGTGGCCGACCTTATGGCCGACAAGCCCAACGCGAAGACCTACGCCGTCGCTTGGCTGGGAAGCCAGCGTGACCGAGCAGATATCGCGGCATCGGTCTCTCCGATCCACCACGTTCGGCGAGACCTGCCGCCCATCCTGACGATTCATGGGGACGATGACCAGATCGTGCCGTACTCTCACGCGGTTGCGCTGCACGAGCGGCTTGACGCGGCCGGTGCCGAAGGCGAGCTGCTCACCATCCCCGGTGGGGGGCACGGAGGCTTCTCCGCGGCCGAGATCGCCCTCACGGACAAGACAATCCGCGCGTTTCTTGCCAAGCACGGCCTGATGCCGTAGCGACCCGTCCGCCTCGCATCACGGAGAGATGGCGGCTCGACGGCGCTGAAGGAGAGAGCAAGGCCCGACGTCGAGCCGGAACCTGTCCGGCGTCACTGATCGAACGCCGTTGCCGCACATGGGCAGGCTTTCTCAGGAGCCGTCCAACGCCTCTCGGCAGTAGTGGCGCACATATTCCTGAAGCCGAACCCGGAGGCGTCGCATCACCGGCCAGTCGCTGCGACGAAGGTGGCGACCGCCGATTTGACTGACCGGCACAAGCTCGCGCGTGGACGAGGTGATGAAGACTTCGTCTGCGGCGTAGAGATCATCGACGCTGAGCACGCGCTCTTCGACGCCCTCGCTGAGTTCCTCCAGCATGACTTCGCGGGTCACTCCAGGTAGCGGCCCACTCGACAAAGGAGGCGTCAGGGTGGCGCCATCGTGAACGGCAAAGATATTCGCCGATGTGCACTCCGCCACGTCGCCTCGTTCGTTGAGGAGGAGTGTATCGGCCATGCCTTGCCGGCGTGCATTCTCGAACAGCGTCAGGTTGTGCGCCCACGAGGCGGTCTTCGTGCCGGCGAACTGGGACTGCGCATGCCGGCCCTCATCTTGAAGGCCCAGCTTCACGGACGGCGGACCGCTCGTGAGGTCAGCGGTGAACGCCACCAAGTCGGTCGGCCTGCCCGTGTCCGGCCCCTCGAACAGTCCACCTGCGTTGCGGATGAAGTTGACACGCATCTTTGCCTCGGGGCAGCGATTGGCAGCCACCAGCTTCAGAAGGAGGGTCCTAACCGGTTCCAATTCCTTGGGCAGCTCTACGTGGAGCAGCGCCGCATCCCTCGTCAGTCGCGCCCAGTGCCGCTCGATCGCAAACGGCACGCCCTGATAGATCCGGAGGGTTGTGAAGACACCCCATCCCGTGAAGAGACCGACTTGGCCGGGCCGCAGCGCCGCTGAACCGCTTGGGATCAGCTTCTCGTTGTGGAGCACAAGGTTGTGGATCACATGCTCATTATCGGGCGGGCGCCGGTATTGCGCGCTCCCAGCGCAAATCGGCACTAGACTGCGTAAAACAGGCTGAGTCGAGAAAGCCCCAGCGCTTCCAAGCTCTTGCGGCGCTTGAAGCCCCTCTCGAGGGCAGATAGCTGTTCGGAGCTCATCTTTCTGCGGTACGGTCGCAGCTGGCCGTCGAGCTCCCGGCGGATCGCGAGCAGCTGGTCCTCGCTCAGCGAGAGTGTGGCGACTGCGACGACCCGGTCCTCCAGTGAGGCAAGGCGTTGCTCGACGGCCTCCAGATTCTCGAGCTGGCCCGCGGACGCCCTCTCCGAGAACCTCCGAAGGGTCCTCGCCGCGTCCAAGAACAACTCCGAGCCGACCCCTTGGGCTTCGGCCGCTTGGGACAGCTGCTCCGCTCTCTCGTCGAAGAACGACGCCAATTCCACGCCAGGCGTGCCTTGGTTCACCGTGGGGCTGGCCGGAGGAGAGCCACGAGCAATGTCTCGGGCCGCAGCGTGGACTTCTTGCGTGCAGTAGGCCAGAGAATTCACCCTCGATCGCCGGCCGGCCCTGCGGGCGTGGTACTTCGCGAAGGCCCGGTCTATGCCGTGCAGCACGGCCTCCAGCGGGAGGCCCGCGTCCTTCCAGGACTCGACCAGCACCCAGTCCAACGGGGACATCATGAACATGCCGCTGTTCCGAGCCATCCGGAAGCGGTCCTCAACCTCAGAGAAGTAGCTGAAGCGCTCTGCCGGCATGTCCCTCGGAAGTCACAAGTGCAGGGCGTTGAACACCATCTTGAACGTGGCGTTCGACTGGCCTCGGTATTGGGGTTTGATTCCGAACAGCACCACCCTGCCGCTGCCAACCTGCACATCGAGCACGGCCGCCCGGCTAGCGAGGCGCGCCTCCCCAAGCAGCCAGCCCGATGCGACCACCTCCCGTTGGGCGAACGTCAGGGCCGGCCGCACACCCGGATCAGGTCGGCGGCCGATCCGGAAGACTGGTCCTCTCTCAAACCAAGCCGCCTCCTGGCGGCGCATCCCCTTGCAAAGCGGGTGCGACAGGTCCGCCTCGACGTTCACTAAGGTGCCTGGGCCGAAGAACTCGCGAGTCCCCAAACCCTTCACGACGTTCTCCACCGGCAGCCGCAGGCGCTCGGCAGCGTATTCTGCGGCGCCGTTGAACGCGATCAGCGTCCCACCTCCCTCAATGAATCCGGCCAAGCCCTCCGCACCGGCATCGTCGATGCCGTCACGGTACTCCGGCGGGATGGCATCTATGCTGGCCCAGTGCCGGTGCCGATGACCCTTGTCCAAGATTCCGGGTTCGGCGTCGGGAAGGATGAGTACGTCGAACCGATCGGCCAAGCCAGACACCAGGTCAGCGTTTCCGACGGAGTGATGCGGAATCTCGTACCACTCCAGCAGCCATCGTGTCCAGCCCTCATCGATGAGAGGTACATTCCCGGAGTACAGCGCTACCCTCGGCAATTCGACTTGCGGATATTCTGCCAGTGCTTCCTCGCTTGGGCTGAAGACTACCCCCAATTCGTCCGCGAGCTTCCTCAGCTCTTCACGCACGGCCCCATCCGCGGCGACCAGAAAGGCGCCGTCTGATTGCCTGCGGTGCACTGGGACTCCATCGGCCAGCAAGCGGTGCACTGCCAGCCAAGCCAATCCCTGATTGGGAGACAGAGAGACCTGGCCCGCGTCCGCCATGCGTCCCGTCGGCCACCCAGCGGTCCCGGCCGGCTCGGTTTGGATCTCAATCTCCCCGTCCATCGGACGCACATCCACACCCATCAGCAGCGGCAGGCTGTGCGCCGTCGCGTCGTACGGCGTGACGGGCGGTCCGCCGGGGTAGGCATCCGTTCCCGGGTATTCTTGCCTCGCCAGCAGGGTTTTCGCATACGCCCCGAAGGGCTGGTCGAGCCGCACAACGTAGTCTCCGGCGCGTACGCCGGGCTCAGCGTCGGCCCGATCCACCAGCGCCCGTTCGATTTCTACGTCCCCCAGTTGCAGCGTTTGCAAGAGTCGGTAGGCCGCATGGGGATCGTGCTGCTTCGCCGGCACCAGGAATGCCCTGCCCCGACCACGCTCGAGCACGCGCCGACCGATCTTGTAAAAGTTGCGCAGCAGGTCTCTGCGGCGTAGCGCCGCCGTGTGCAGGACAGACTCGAAAGCGACGAGCTGGTAGTCGACAATGTCCGGCAATCCCCAGTTCCCGCCGGGCCAAGGCTCCAAGAAGTTCCAGCTCGCGCGGGTGGCATTGTAGTTCCTCCCGCTTGTTCGCAGTTGGTCGGGGGTAACCGTGATCGGTGACGCGAACTTCGCGCCCGCGCTCTCGCTCAGCAGCCGAAGCGCCCCGTGGTAGCTCTGATAGTGGCGCGCCGGCGAAAAGTAGTCGTAGATTCCATTCACCAGAACGCCGGTCTTGCCCGCAGAGGTGAGGTCGGCGGCTATCGCCGTGCCGAATGCGTTGACCTGCTGTACGATCAGCGGGTCAATGTTGGGATCGATCGGATCCACCCAGGGCGGCACAAATATCCGAGCACCGCGCGTTCCCATCTCGTGCACGTCGTAGACGACCTGAGGGCGCCACTTGTTGTGGACGTGCTTCACGACAAGTTGCGTCTCGCGCTGACTAAGCATGTACCAGTCGCGGTTGAGGTCGTGACCGGTGTAGCGGTGGTAGAGCTCTGTCATCGGCGCACCCTCGAACGGCCCACCTACCCAGCGCATGTACCAATCGCGCACCTTGTCGACCCCATCGGGATTCAGCGACGGCATCAGAAGCAGGATCGTGTTCTCCAGGATCGCGCGATTCCGTGGTGTCGAGCGCGTTATGAGGGTGTGCGCAAACTCCACAGCGGTCATGGTGGAAGCAACCTCAGAGGAGTGGATCGAGCACGTGATCACGACGGCGGGCTTCCCCTCGTCGGCTAGGCCGAGCGCCGCGTCCGGTTCAATCCCCCGAGGGTCGGAGAGTGTCTGGAGGATTCCCTTGTAATGCTCTAATCGAGCGATCGTGCCGGGCTCTGCGATAGCCACCAAGATCATGGGCCGACCCTCGGTAGTCTGCCCGATCTCGTCGACGCGCACCATATCGCTGCCCGCCTCCAGAAGCCGAAAGTACTCCACGACGGCCGACCACGAGACGAGTCGGCGGTCGGCACCCATTGGATGGCCGAAATGCTCCTCGGGCGTAGGGACGGCGCTCAAGAGGGAATGCGCAAACAGTAGGAGTGCCAACGCCCTCATCGGGAGTCCTCACTTAGTTAGTTTGCACCAAGTCACTGCGAACTGGGAGGAACAGCCTTTCCATCCGAATCGGCGTTGCAATACCGGGCGGCGGGCGCCGTCCCGACCTAGTTGCGCCGTGCGACCACGGCTCGGCAGCTACACCGCAATCACCGGTGCTCCGACCAGAGAACTTGAGGAATCGGCACGGACATCCGTGAGGCACCGCCGTGCTCCTGGATCTGCAGGTGGCCGTCGCCTACCGAAAGGCTTGCGACGCCCTTGTATCCGGCTGGGATCTCGGCGAGAAAGCCAATGTAGGACCGAGTGGCGCTCTCGCCAGTGTCCAGATACTCGACGATCGGCCGGCCGAAAATCCTAGCCTTCCGGACCAAGTCGCCGAAGGGACGGTGTAGGCCTGTCGTGCCGAACTCCAAGCCCCGAGCCAGTGGCCTTCCGGCCTCCACGCGCCGCCAGATGTTGAGCCACGGGTATTCTTCGCTGCGCCAGAGGTACCCAATCAGGAGGCCTTGCGCGGAGTTGGTGGCGGTGACCCAGCCGATCGCGGCGTCCACCACAAAGGAGACCACCGCCGGGTCGTGGTCCGCCGTGAGGTTGCGCAGGTCCACAGTCTGGCCGTCCTTGAGGGCCTTCGGCCAATGCACGCTGGGCTCCTCAGGATTTGGCATCGGACCGCCCTGCATGAAGCCCTTGCCGGCGTTGGAGTCGACCAAGACGGTCTCGTCAAGGAACGGCGGGCCGAGCGTCGGGTGCTGGACGATGTTGTACACCCGGCCCAGCTGGTTTCGGTTGATCACACTCTCGACGGCTCGGAACCAAGCCTCGTCGGATGCAATTTCCAGCCGACGCTCAACGCGCAGGCCGGCCATCGGGAGATCCGCGGCCATGTGTACGGATGTCTGTGTCGCATCGATCACTTCCCACGCCACTTTCGTCGCTTCTCCATGGCCCGGCATGCCGTTGGCGGCCTCAGCCTCCGACGGCAGCCCCCAGCGGTCCAAGCACAAGAAGTGGCTCATCGAGCGAGGCTCGTCGGCCGGGCCGTCGTTTGCCCAGCGGAGGGGGTTTAGGCCGTGAGCCTTGATGCGGAAATCCACGATGGAGCCCCCCAACACATCAACGACGAGCTTCGCGCGCGCTCCTTCGAGAACAATGGATCGGCGACCGTCTAATACCTGCTCGCTGCCACAGGACGCGAGGACCGCGAGTCCAATTCCGAGACAGCCGGATAGCGAGCGCATCGGTGGCAACACTGGATACATCCGGTTCGCTTGATGTTATCGCGGCACAGGCCCGTGTCGTTGCAGCGTGCGCGAAAACGAGGCCGGCCTTCTCTGCTTGCGTTCCGCGCGCGTGCTCGTGCTTACCACCGGTGTCGAGCCTCTTGGGGGAGCCAATAGTCGGCCACCCGCCGTCGCCACGACCGGCCAATAGGCCACACCGTGATCGTTCAGCGCCGCCCATCCCCGGCCCGCCGGCAATTCTAGTCCGGACGACCGCCGGACCCTGGAATCCACTTGAGGAGCGATGCCAACGCCCCAGTGGCGATTGCCGCGAACGCGTGATGGGATTCATGACGATTGCGAAATCGCTTCTGCCCCAGGCCGGAGGACCTTGGCCAGCCGCCGATGGCCCGCTCTCGCGCTGATTCGTCCAAGTCTTTGACCGCAGGGCCCCAACCCCATTGACAGTGCCAGTTCATGGCACTTACGATGCAATCGAGCGGGAGACAGGAATCCCGTCCCGAAGACGACACGTAGGAGGGCGGACAGTCCACAGACCCGGCCCTCGCTTCCCGAACGGGTGGGCAGCGCCGGCGGTGGGGGGCTGCCAACACCTCCCTCTGCTGCGGTCAGTCCAGACCGATCGGATGGGATCTGATGGGTCGAGCTTGGCTGTGGTTGTCGAACCCGGACGTGGTCCGGACACTCCGGCCGCACCCGGGCGACCGGGCCAAGAAGATGCCTGCGCACTGTTGCCACTCCGGCCAATCGGCAGATAGGCCCGGCCTTACGCAGGAACAGCAGTGTCTCCCAAGCACTGGTTCCGGAGGGAACGGCGATCGCCCATTTTTCGTCAACACCCGACACCTAAGGAGGTGATCAACCCATGACTTCTCTGTTTCAACGCAAGCCAGCTCGACTGGTCGCGCTCTCCCTGCTAACGCTGGCTCTGGCATCCACATCGCTCGGTCAGGTCACCACCGCCACCATCTATGGGCGTGTCCAAGATCCCACAGGGGCTGTTATCCCAGGTGCCGAGGCGACGGCCGTCAACGATCTCACTGGCATCGCAAAGGCGGCGACCAGCGATGCCCGGGGGGAATTCACGATCCCGTTCCTGACGGTTGGCGAGTACACCCTCCGGGTGACATCCAGCGGGTTCAAGACCTACGAGCAGAGTGGCCTCGCCTTGGCATCCGGGCAGAAGGCCGACTTAACCTTCGTCCTGGAGATTGGTGTCACGACCGAGACGGTCAACGTGACGGCCGAGGCCCCGCTCCTGAACACAGCGTCTGCGGAGCAGGATGTGAACCTAAACGAGGCTCAAGTCCACGAATTGCCGCTGCGCCGTCGCGACATAACGAGCATCCTGCAAAACGGGACGGGGCTGTCTGGCGGTGACGGAATCACCGTGTCGATCAATGGGTTGGCTCCGCGCAGCTTCTCGTTCTCCGTGGACGGAGTGGATGCCGCCCCGGATTCGGAGTTCCCTTCCATCTCCCTCTATCAGAACTTCAACTTCATCAAGGGTGTCTCAGTGGAGGCTGTCCGCGAGGTTGAGATCTCCAAGAACATTTTCTCAGCGGAAATAGCTCAGACGACCTCGGGTAACTTCAACATCATCACGAAGGGCGGCACGAACCAACTCCACGGTAGCGTGTTTGAACAGTACCAAGCGGGAGGACTAAATGCGAACAACCATATCTTGGCAAGAAAGACCTCTCGCGTCTATCACCAGTATGGAGGCTCGTTGGGCGGACCTGTTGTCCGAAACAAGGTCTTCGCTTTCGGTGCCTTTGAAGGATACCGACTCAACGAGCTCCGTCCGTTGACGGGATTCGTACCCTCCCTCAAGTTCCGTGAAGAGATTTCCCGAGCAATCCCTCAGTCTGGAGCATATTGGGAAGCATGGCATCTCCCAACTGAGGCGCCTGCAAATCCCGACGATGCAAGGGCCTTCGCGAGTGTCGCAGGGGCATTGCAGAACGAGGATAACCACGCTTCCTTCCGAACCGACTATCAGATGGACAGCAATTCGCTCCTCACGGTTCGCTACACAAGAGGACGGCCTTTGCAACTCACCCCGAGGCTCGCGAGGGGAAACCCGAGGGTACATGACGGATTGAACGAGAATGTAGCTGCAACCCTTAATCGAGTTATTACGCCTACGATGACGGCAGAAACTAGATTCGGATACAATCGCTCGGACATGCATCGAGTAGACCAATTGTTGACACTGAACGTCGCTAAGGTTCTAGGTGCTGGGCTCCCCGACGCGGGCCAAGCAAGGCAGTTTTCAAAGACCGGTTCTACGACGACATTTGAGCAGAATTTTTCCAAGACCAGCGGTCGGCACTCTATGAAGTTCGGAGGGTTATTCCGAGTTCATTTTGCCCGTAGAATTCTCGCTGATACACCGCGCTTCAGTTATAACAACCTCACTGATATCCTTGCCAACAATCCCGAGAGTGCTTTCTTTAACTTTGGCCTTGATGAGTTTGAGATCCGAAGAAACTTTTTCGGATTTTTCCTCCAAGACGACATCCGAATCTCAAAGGACCTCACGCTGAATGTTGGCCTTCGTTGGGACTATGGGACAGTGCCAGTAGAGCGAGACGGTCGGTTCTTCAACCGGGACGGCCCCTTCGGTCCGTTCCTGCCTGCGGAAGATGTCTGGAAGGAACACTTCAATATGTGGTCTCCACGCTTTGGGTTCGCGTGGTCTCTTGACGAAAAGACGGTGGTTCGTGGTGGTATGGGCGTGTTCTACATCCCATTCAACCTATTCTCGGGCCCGGTGGAACTTGTTCGGAACGGTCTCGACGTTCCGACGCAAGCCAGTCTTGATCGTGAGCAGCTCCAACAGTTCGATGTGAGGTATGGAGCGACGAGGGAACAGGCGCTACCCCTAGTCGCTGCGAGTGACATTGTAACTGGATCGGCGGTCGATCCGAATTGGGAAAACTCCTACAGCATGCAGTGGACATTCGGAGTGCAGCGACAACTAAGCGAAACGGTTGTGTGGGAGGTATCGTACGTGGGGAACCGCGGAGTAAAGCTCATCTACAGTCCGGGAGTCAACCGTAATCTGCGCGATACAGGTCGATTAGAAGTTTCGGGATTCGGTAGGCAATTCCGATATTATCAAAGTGCAGACAACAGCGACTATCACAGTCTACAGACATCTCTCAAGAAGCGGTTTTCTCGGAACTTGATGGCCAACATCAACTACACATGGGCAAGCAACACATCGTATTTTCGCGGAGACTACACGTGTTGTGGTGGTTCGGAAGAGCCACAAGACCTGTGGGATCTAACGTCCAATCATGCTCCCACTCCATTCCACATTCGGCACAGGTTTGTGGCGGACTGGATCTATGAACTTCCATTCCGTGGCTCCAGCAGTGCGGCAAGTCGGCTGCTTCTCCGCGGATGGCAGATCGGCGGCATTTGGACTTCGGCGACTGGCACTCCACTGAACATCCGGCAGGGGGCGAGCGGACCTGGTGCGCGTCCAGACTTTATCGGGTCGAGCCACTCTGCAGCGATTCGTAGCGGATACGATTCTGCCCTCAACAACGGTCGGTATCAGTACCTCGACCCTGCGGCCTTCGCGAATGTGCCTCGCAATGCGCGCGGCAATCGATCCATTCGGCCAGGAACGCTCGGGCGGCGATCGATCTATGGTCCGGGTTTGTGGCAAGTAGACGTCTCGCTCTCGAAGAACCTGCACATGAATGAGGAAGGGATGCGAATCCAACTACGGGTGGACCTCTTCAATGCGTTCAACCGAACCAATTTCGGTGGAGTCGACACGAATACCAGAGGAGGAGGATCGGACGCAATCCGGGGAGGCTTCGGCAGGATCACGTCGACCCGGCCTGGACGCGAGACCCAATTGTCGGTGCGATTCGACTTCTGACGGGCGGGCGGGGCCGACACCACGACCGGTCCCGCCCGTTCACCGATCGGATCGTGGCGGCACGTGGATCATCGGCCATCATTAGGTGATGTGGTCTTTCGTGAGAATCGGAGGGGCCGCCGCACTCTTGGCCTTGCTCGCGACGCACCGGGCAGACAGTCAAGCCCCGCCGACGTTCAACAGAGACGTTGCGCCGATAATCTGGCGGCGCTGTACGGAGTGCCATCGACCAGGAGGCGCTGGCCCGTTCGCTCTGGTGACATACGACGACGTGGCAAAACGGGCCCCGTTCGTCGGCGAGGTCGTCATGAGGCGCTACATGCCTCCGTGGCCGCCCAGTTCTGACATCGCGAAGTTCAAGGGCGACCGCCGGATGCCAGAGGCAGAAATCGCCACCCTGCTTGACTGGATCGAAGCTGGGCGACCCGAGGGCAGAGCGGAAGACCGGCTCAACGTGCCAACTTGGCCAGACGGCTGGACAATGGGTGAGCCCGATCTCGTGCTTGAGATGAGCGAGGAATTCGACGTACCTGCGGAGGGCTCGGACGTGTTCCGCAACTTCGTACTCCCAATTCCGGTCAGCCAGACCCGGTTCGTCCGAGGATTCGAGTTCCGCCCAGGGAATCCGGGGCTTGTCCACCATGCGCGCATGCTGCTTGACACCTCCGGTGTCGCAAGGAAGCGTGATGAGCACGAGTCTGGGCCCGGCTTCAGCGAAGGAATGGCATTGGGCGAGGCCTTCGACCCGGATGGCCACTGGATTGGCTGGACACCTGGCAAGCAGCCCTCGTTGCGCGACACTGACCTAGCGTGGCGCATCGAGCCTGGCAGCGATCTTGTGCTGGAGCTGCACATGTTGCCGACGGGAAGACCGGAAGTAATACGCTCCTCCCTTGGACTTTACTTCTCCGACGAAGAACCTAAGCAGACACCGTTCATCTTGCGGCTGGGCCGGAACGATATCGACATTCCGGCTGGCAGTAGTAACTATGTCATCGAAGATTCCTACCAAACACCCGTGCACATTGATGTCCTAAGCGTATATGCCCATGCTCATTTTCTCGGAAGAACTGTCGAGGGATGGGCAATTGAGCCGAACGGAACAAAGCGGGATCTTCTAGAGATTGATGACTGGTCATTTGACTGGCAGGACGAGTACCGCTACCGAGAGCCAGTGAGTTTGCCGAAAGGCACGAGACTCTTCATGCGTTTCTCCTACGACAATTCCAGCGAAAACCCTCGCAATCCTAACAGGCCACCCAGCCGTGTCACTTATGGTTGGAAGACAGAGGAAGAAATGGGCGACCTCTGGTTTCAAGTCCTTGCGAGAAACGAGGCCGACCGAGGACTGCTCGCGCGCGATTTCTTGCATAAGGAGCGCATGGCACAAATCGTCGGCTTAGCTAAGCAGCTAGAAGTCAATCCACAAGACTTGTCCAAACAGAAAGATCTCGCCTATTTAAATCTCCAGGCCGGTCGGCTGTCAGACGCAGTTCGGGTGTTTGAGGGGGTGATCGAACAAGACCCTTCTAGTGTCTTTTCTTGGCACAATCTTGGATTGGCATTGAACTTGCAAGACGAAGTGATCCGCGCACGTGCGGCATATCAGGCAGCCCTTGATCTTGATCCAGACCATGCGCCGTCCATGAGCAACCTTGCGGTCTTGTTCGCAAACGAAGGTCAAAGTGGAGAGGCCGAGGCACTCCTCCGTCGGGCGATTCAGGCTCAGCCAAAATACGTTGAGGCATACGGAAACCTTGGAGCGATTCTGGTGTCTGGTGGAAGAATCGAGGAAGCATTTGAGGTATATCGGCGAGCTGTCGGGATCGATCCGAGCTACGGTCCGGTCCAGTTCAACCTAGCCGGTCTGTACAGGCAGGCGGGGCGGATCGATGTAGCTCGAGATCACTATCGGGCTGCGGCGGCGAGCGGGTACGAGAGAGCAGCCGAGCTTGCTCGCAAGGCACTGGAACAGATGCGTACCGAGACTGCCCGGTAGCGCTGCCACAACTTGATGATCATCGCTCGCTTGCCAGTCATTGCGGCGGCTGAATGCCCGTGCCCCGGCTGCGGCGGTGCGGCCCACCCTTCCAGCCAGGCTGTTTGTCGTACTTGGACACGACACCCTGCACCTCGAATGCCCGTCTAGCCGATTCAGGCACGGGCCTGAGCAGTGAATCGTGCTTGCCCTGACGTGAACGACGTCTGGGGCCAAAGGGAGCGATCGTTCTGGCCGTGCCCACCAATGCAGGCTTGCGCGGAAGACGCATGAATTCCGTAGGTCTCGTCTTCCCCGCAGATGCTGGAATTCGGGGAGTTCCGCGAAGCAGCGACCAAAGGTGTCACGAGCCGTCTTGGACCACCGTCCATTTCTGGTGACGCAAACGCTCGACCGGGGACCGTGGCAGCCCACGCCACGGGGCGGTTCGAGCGCCGGCCACTCGGGAACTGGCGACTGGTGCCTGTCCTGCACCTGCACCTAAAGCCGATGCTCTGCCTCTCAACCGTAGCTCCGTCGGAGGGAAGAGCCAGCCGGGCATCCCATGAAGCGCTGCCCAAGGCGTCCCGCCTGGTCCGGATCTGCCAACCGCGCAAGCTGGCCAGTCGGTATGATTCTCTTGGAGGACTTATGGCGGTCTGGCGTTCGCTTGCGATTCTGATGGTCTTGGCAGCGGCCGGGCCGGGACTCATGCACTCTGAGACACACCACTTCGACCCAACCACCTACCACAACACGTTCTCGTTTGCCCACGAACCGGTCTTGACGATTCATGCAGGAGACCGGGTCGTGACTCGCACAATCGACGCCCGAGGCTACGACGCCGACAACGAGCGCGTCGGGGAGCGGCCCAATCCGCAGACCGGACCGTTCTACGTCGCCGAGGCCGAGCCCGGCGACATGCTGGTGGTGGTGTTCGAGAGGATCGAGCCCAGCCGCGGGACGGCTTGGTCGAGCAGCGTCCTTGCACCGTACACAGTTGATCCATCGTTCTTGCGATATGAAGCGGAGCGTGAGCAGAAAACTCAGACATGGACGATCGACAAGCAGCGCGGCGTGGCCAAGGTCGCATCGGAGACGATCCAGCCGGCCGGCATCGAGGTGCCCTTGCGGCCGATGCTGGGCTGCGTGGCCGTCGCTCCCGCGCGCAAGGAGGCTGTGGCGACGAGCACCCCAGGGGCCTTCGGTGGCAACATGGACTACAACGGCATAGTCGCGGGCGTGAAGCTGATGCTACCGGTCAATGAGCCCGGCGCCCTGCTGTTCGTGGGCGACGGTCATGCTCGCCAAGGTGACGGCGAAGTGGTCGGGAACGCCCTCGAAGTCTCAATGCACGTGGAGTTCACCGTAGATCTCATCAAGGGCCGCACCATCGGGTGGCCACGGCTGGAGACCGCCGAGCACATCATGACGCTGGGCAGTGCCCGGCCACTGCTGCAAGCTTTGCAGCACGCAACCACTGAGCTGCAGCGATGGCTGATGGCCGACTACGGATTCGACGAGCGCGGCTCGTCGCTCCTGATGGGACACGCCCTAGAATATGACATTGCGAACGTGGTTGACCCTCACTTCACCGTTGTCGCGAAGATCCGTAAGGACCTACTGATGCCTGGAGATGAGAGCCCGTGACCTGCCGGTAGGACAGTTGGCCATGGACTGCGGCGGAAGCAATCCTCCGTATGAGCGACCGCGACAGCTGCTTCTTGAGCAAGGCAGGCTTGAATACAGATACCAACTCCGGGGCTTTGTTGTCTGAATCCACAACAAGGCTCGAACCCCCGCGCCCACCCGTCTATGAAGCTTGACCGACTCGCCCTGTCAAGGCACTGTCTTGCTGATGAGCGACCTCCCCCGTGGTGGAACAAGGGCATCTGAACCACTGGGAGCGGCAAGGGCGCAAGCCTTCTGTAGAGTTCGGCCCTCTTGACCGTCCGTGCCGATCCGTGCATGCGCTCAGTCCGAGCTGTCGAAGCTTGGGACAGGCAACTTCTCCCCACCTCGAAGCGCCGAGGCATGTGCCACTACCCCGGGAATGGTCATGGCCGGAGGCTCATACAGTGCGATCACCGGCACGGTCTGCAGAGAGCGTATTGACGAACTCGGTAGCGACAAACACGTGACTCCGAAGGTGGCCGCTCGAGCGCCGCATCGCGGGCGGCAGCATCACGCTCTTCCAGAAATCGGGCGCCTCGATCACCTCAACGTCCTCGTTCCGGTCAAGCGACTTGAACCGGGCATCCAGCCGTACTCGTACAGCCCCGCAATCGGCATGTGCGGCGAACCCGAATCGCCGAACCAGCGAGCCCGTTTTCCATGGCCGCCCACCAGCTAGATTCGATCCCGGCCGTCAGTGGGCTCTAGGGTCCGGCCGCAAGCCAGTCGATCGAGAACCGTGCCATCCGAATCTCCTCGTAGGGGCTCTTCTCGCCGGCCTCGTAAAGCAACCCGACCCGGTCGTCCGGCAAGCGTGCCAAGCTCGAGTACGCAGCCGGTCCTCGGTGGACCAATCGGCTGACCGGCCACGTCCGGCAGTTGTCCCTGCTCTCCTGCACCGTCATACGGACACGCTCTCCGGGCTGTTTGGAAATCGGCGGGGACGGATTCGAGAACAGTACCCGGCCAGGGCCACCAGAACCCGGCCAGGAGTACCGGAACAGGCTTGCCTGAACTCGCGGATCGCCCAGATGGGGATCGGGACGGGGCGCGCTCCATGTCTCGCCGCCATCGGAACTGAACGCCACTGCCCGGTAACCAGTGCGCTCCCTATTGGTGAAGGACTGGGTGCGGCAGTTCATCATCAGTCGTCCGTCCGAGAGTTCGACCACCTGGCTCTCGTTGCATCCCGGACTGATCACGGAACTCAGGGCCCAATTCTCCCCTCCGTCGTCCGAGAGAATCGCGTGGGCGGCGTAACCGTGGACATCGGAAGTATGATTTGCCGGGATGACAATCCTCCCGGCGTGCTCACCGTCGCGAATCTGGATCCCGACCCCCGGTCCGGTCGCATACCACCACCAGTCCGGGCGTTTTGCTTGCGAGGTGATTTCGCGGGCCTGAGACCAGCTCCTGCCGTCGTCTGCTGAGTGGGCCAAGAACACCCTGCGAGTGTCCACACCCGTGCCCAGATGCAGCTCTCGACCGTTGTCGGTTCCAGCGTTCCAAGTCATCGGCAGCAGGATGCGCCCTGTCCGATCGTCCTCGACCGGGCACGGATTCCCGCAGGTGTTCGGTGGATCGCTCCAAACGACCTGCAGTGGGGACCATGTCAAACCTCCGTCCTCAGAACGTTTCGAGACGAGATCAATCTCGCCACTGTCTCCTCTACTGAATCGGCGGCCCTCGCAGAACGCAAGCACCGTCCCCGAAGAGACCGTCAATAGGGCTGGGATCCGAAACGTGTGGTATCCGCCGTCTCCAGCTCTATAGAGGGCAACCTCCTCAAATCCCCGCCCCTGACCAGCGGCGAAAGATGGCGCCACCGCAACCAACAACTCACGCCGCGACAGTGCTGCCATCGGCCGACATGCTATCACCGGCGCTCCGGGAACTGACGGCCAGGGACTCCAGAACACAGCGCGGGCGATCAAATTGTCGAGTGCTGGCGGAAGTCTAGGGCAATGGCGCCACAGTGGCTTCTTCGACGGGGCGTGACCGCTATGGCGGCACGAGTCTGGTCCAGACATCAGAGGTGTGAACTCGCTCTAGCGAGGGAAACCCTGTCTGGATGTTGGCGTTTGTCTGCCTCCCGCGGGCATGGTAGGCCGTTGGACCAGCCAATTCGGGCCCACGGTAAGCGAGGCTCCAAGCCCTGACGCCCATGAGCTGCCGGGCAAGGGTTCAGCTCAGACATGTGACGGGACGGACGCGCTCTTGCGTATAGCTCAACGCCCCTAGCAGCGTTTGCCCGACGGGAGAATCTTGGTGAGGCGAAAGGCTCCCGTCAGGGGTCGCTGGGCCACGCCGGGTCTAATTGCCATCGTCAACATGCGGCTCGGCCCTGCATCGCGCACAGCGACGCGATCTGCTGGATCCCCGCCAGATCCTCATGTAGCTTCTCGACCTACACACTCGGCGAGGCGTCCTCCGACCTTTTGCGGCGACAGAGACACTGCATGCACCCAGTAGAACGAGTGGTCCTCCATCTCGCCGCAGTCCACCGACCTGCGGCTTGCGAGTTGCCCACATGGGCCGGCAGGTACCAGCACACGGGCACTCCACACTCCAACTGCGCCCAACACTTCTGCACTAGCCGCGCCTGGCGAAGGTAACGGATAGCAGCGATCCCAGTGTCAATGGCCCGGAGCCCACACACTGAAGGAATGAACGGGTATTGGGACGCCGGGAGAATTGCGGGCACACAGGGGACCCAAAAAGGCAATCCTGCGGACTTGCCGGGCTGACTTGAATCCCCACGTGTTTCGGTGTCACGACAAGACGATCACAGCACGCGCCCGAATCCCTCGCATTCGTGCGTCCGGGGCCATCGCACACCAGGCCCTCAACCTCCGCGGAGACCATGGAGACAGACCTCAACCAACCTCCGATGTCGTCATTCCGCGCGACACTCTCCTACGTAGGTCTTGGATAGTCCGTGCTGCAGGCCCAACTGGAACCGTGACTGGCGGCGCTGGTCACACGCCCAGATGGACTCCCGTAGAGTTTCCAAGCCGCCGCGGAATGGGCGTGGCGCCACGGTCCAGCCTTCGGGTGCTGGGACTGCCGGACCGTGACGCAGTGCTGCTGATGCACCTGAATGGCACGACTCCGGGTCTGCACTCGACCGCGGACCACGTCTCGACTGTGGTCAGGCTCAAGACGAAGTTGAGCCGCTCGCAGATGGATCTCATCCTTGAGATCGTGCCGATTGTGCCGCAGCTCTTCGTCGATTCGGTGCCCAGCGCGCTCCGTGCACCGTAGTCCGCTGAGCTAGGCCTCTGGCGTCAGCTCTTGCGAGAGTATTCCGCCGGCAATGGCCAGCCATGATCCTCCGGACATTTCCCAAACCCGCCCCCGGCACTGATGTAGCGTCCAACGGAACCTTTCTCCCTAACTCCTTCTAGGCCATGCCGCCGGACCGCAATGTCTCCGGCCGCATCACCCTGGCCACACGGAGAGCGGTGACTGGAGACGCTGATTCCACACGCCCCGCAGTTCGGGACCCTCCCCGGGTGTTCGCGACCAACGAGGACCACTCTGCCGTTTGGTCGTTGCGACGTCGACCAAAGCGCGTCAGGATGATTGGTGCCATGCCCATACACCGCCGCACATTCTTCGGATCCTTCAGCGCCCTGACGGCAGCTCAGGCCACACCCTCCCCCACTCCAAGTCTTGAAGCCGACCTCTTGGAGTCCATAGAGGCAATCCCCTTGGTCAACACCCACGAGCACATCCTCCCCGAAGAGGATCGCACGGCCACAAGCGTGGACTTCTTCACGCTGGCGGGACACTACGCAATCAGCGATGTCATATCGGCCGGCCTCTCAGGCGCCGATCTGGACTTGGTCAGAGACAGTAACGCAGCGCCGTATCGACGGTGGCAGGCGTTCGAGCCCCATTGGGAGAACGCCAAGCTCACTGGCTACGGTCAAGCCCTCAGGATCGCGGTCCGCGATATCTACGGGATCGAACGGATCTCTTCCGAGACGCTCCAAGAGATCAACCGCAGGATCGAGCGAGCGAACCAACCCGGACTCTACGAGGAGATACTGATTCGCCGGGCGAACATCGAGTACTCCGTGCTTGACGACTACTGGAACGCTGCCCCTGTCCGACCCGATCCCCGGTTCTTTGTCTGTGCGCGGAAGTTTGACCGATTTGTGGCTCCACAGTCGCCGGCCGACATTCGCGAGCTTGAGGAACTCACGGATGTCTCGATCACTAATCTCGCGGCGCTCAAGCGCGCGATGGAGAGGAGCTTCGAGCAGAGCCTCGAGATCGGCATGGTGACCGTGAAGTCCACCTTGGCCTACAACCGCGAGATCCGCTACGCCGAAGTTGCCGAAGCGGACGCGGCGGCCAGCTTACAGGCTCTACTGCGCGGCGGCGAGACGCCTCCCAGTGGTTTTCGGTCAAGAGTGCAGCGCTCGTACCGCCAGATGGAGGACCACATGTTCCATCACTTGCTCGGTCTTGCAGCCTCCAGCGGAGTCCCGGTCCAGGTCCATACCGGTCTGCATGCCGGCAACGGAAACTTCATTGAGAACTCGAAGCCGACGCACCTGACAAACCTGTTCTTCCTCTTCCCGACGGTGAAGTTCGACCTCTTCCACATGAGCTACCCGTACCAAAGCGAAGCAGCGGCGATGGCGAAGGTGTTTCCGAACGTCTATGTCGATCTGTGCTGGGCACACATCATCTCGCCGACCGCTTCGATACGCACGCTTCACGAGTTGCTCGACACGGTCCCGTGCAATAAGATCTTCGGATTCGGGGGCGATTACCGCTATCCCGAGCTGAGCTACGCGCACGCCAAGATGGCCCGACAGAACGTGGCGCGAGTCCTTGCAGAAAGAGTCGCTGGTGGCTGGAGTACAGAAGCCGAGAGCGTTGAACTCGCGCGCATGCTCCTCCACGACAACCCCGACGCCCTGTTTGGGAGCGGGCACCGACAGGCGCCGGACGGATAGTGCGGGGTTGCCGCACTTCGCACGGCGCAGCGTCTGGGACTCCATCGCGGCCCGACGCGCCCCGGGGAACGGTGCCCTGTCCCGCCGCGGAGGGCGTCACAAGAGAGGACCTATCCCGCTGATACAGTGTGGGGCACATCGCGGCCGGTGCTAGGCACGGGACGGAACCTGAGTCATCCGCCTTGTAGCCGCGTTTCCCGGGCGCGGTCGAGAAAGCACGCCATGTCGCGAACCACAATCTTCATCACTACCCTCTCACTCGCAGGCTGGCTCGGATGTGCAGCAATTCCGGAGGATGCCGTCACCTCCGGAGAATCCGCTGCCAGTCCTTCCACGAACGCTGATCTGGCGCAGATCGCTGCGCGCTCAAGGATCGTGGATCTTACGGTGCTCGTGTCGGAATTCCTCCCCGCCCACTGGGGCGCCAATCCTCCGTTCGCGCGCTGGACCAACAACTGGTTCGAAGTCCTCAACAACGAGTACGGCACGCCAGCGACGCCCAGCGCGGCACCGTACTATTCGCAACGCTTCGTGATCGACGAACACACGGGAACGCAGACCGACTTCCCGGCGCACTTCGTGCCGCCGCCCGACAGCGGGCTGCCTCACGCAGGGCCGATGGGCGCGATGACAGGTGACAGGTATCCCCTCGACCGCATGCAAGGACCGGCCGTGGTGATCGACGTCACGGATATTCGGGACGCGGCCGAGCCGGGACTCTCCGCCCCAATCACTGTGGAGCGCATCGAGCGATGGGAATCCGAGCACGGCCCGATCCAGGCCGGCGAAGTAGTGCTGTTCCGCAGCGGGTACTCGGACGCCTATTACATGCCCATGCCGGAAGGGACGCGGTTCACGCTTGAGCCGCTGCTTCTCAAGTCTGCACCTGGGTGGCCGGCGCCCACTCCGGAGGCGGTCGCCTATCTCCACGAGAAAGGCGTTTGGCACTTGGGCACGGACGGCCCATCCATGGGCCCGGTCGAGGACGGCCAGCCCACGCATCTGGCGGGTCTTCAGCACGGTATGAGCTGGGAGGAATTGCTTACGAACCTCGGAGAACTGCCAACCCGCGGCGCATACTACATTGCGCTGCCACTCAAGATCATCGACCAGTCCGGCAGTCCGACGCGGGCCATTGCGTTTGTTCCCGACGAGGAAGGACAATGACCGGACATCGCCCATCCGGTACACCGGACGGCACCTGGCCTACGAGGGAGGCATTCCGCGCGGGCGATCAAGCCGTCACGACACCGGGCCCATCGCGGTAGCGACGCTCGTGGTCCAAGAGATAGCGCTTGGCGGAGAGTCCACCGGCATACCCGGTCAGGGCCCCGTCGGCCCCGATCACCCGGTGGCAGCCCAAGAGTATCGACACCGGGTTCTGGCCCACCGCCGCAGCAACGGCCCGAATCGCCTTCGGACGGCCCAGCCTCGTTGCAAGCTGACCGTAGGTCTCCGTGGAGCCCGGCTCGATTGCCTCTAGCGCACGCCACACGCTGACCTGGAAGGGCGTCCCCCGGAGATCAAGTGCGATTTCAGGCGCATAATCCAAGTCCCCGTCGAAGTAACACGCCAGGAACGCCTCAGCCTGCAGCAGGGAAATGTTCCCGTGGCCCCGTTGCAGGCCACCGGGAGACAACTTTGCTTCAATCCGCTCCGCTTGCCTAGGAAAGTACACGGCCGCGAGCCCGCTGGCAGTAGCGAGCGAGCGAATCTCGCCCAGCGGCGTTTGGAACTTTGACGCCTGCATCATCGCGGCACTGCGCACTTGCTGAACCACACCTCGCCCCGATCAGTCGCCCTCGATTCCTAGGTCCAAGTCCCCGCTGCACGCTCTTATGCAGAGCACAAGAACTGCACGCCCCGGCAGCCTGACGGGACTGCCCGAACGTTCCAAGTGTACTGCCCCGTCTCCCGCCGATGCCAACGGGGAATCTCCGTGCGGCCAACCGCGGCACGCGCCATCAGCCTGAAGCCGCCATCGGCTCATAAATCATCGGAACAGCGCCAAGGAAGCCTGAGACAGCCGCCGGCCGGCCGAGTCTTTGACCAGCCACCCTCTTCCGGCTGCACGGCCTATGAGTCGGCCTACGAGCGGGAAGCATCCCGCAGGACTGAGCAAATCGGCTCGCCCACTCTGCTGTCGTGAGCCCCTGAAAGGGCTCAGGTTGGGCGGGCCCCGGAGACGTAATCGACACCTCCGACGGTCCGTCGGGCTTGCGAGACTTTGCCATCACCACGCGCTCGACCGGTGGGACCGCAAGTGGCGCATGCAGGTGGCGCGTGGCGAGGTGTACATCATCCGCTACGCCAATGACTTCGTGGTCGCGACGCAGTATCGCGGAGACGCGGAGTTGTTCCTGAGGGACGTGCAAGAGAGATGCGAGCAATTCGGCCTGAGGGTGCACCCTGTCAAGACCCGGCTGGTCGAGTGCTGACGGTTTGCGCCAGCGAACCGTCGGTAGCGAGGGCAGGGGTAACCGTAGACGTTCCTCTTCCTAGGCTTCACGCACTGTTGTCGCGACACGCGGAACAGACGGCTCGCGCTGGGGCACAAGGCGACAGGGAAGCGAATGAGACGACCCCTCCAGGCCCCGCGGGAAGCCTTGCGACGACGCATACAACGAGACAACGAGACGTGTACGAGACGGGATGCTGGCTGGGGCAGGTGCTCCGGGGCTGGCTGCAATACCATGCCGTGCCGACCAGCTACCGCAGTCTCGGGACCTTCATCTACCAAGTGAAGCGGATCTGGATGCGGGTGCCCCTCAGCAGGTCGCAGAAGGACCGCTTCAGATTGAAGCGGCAGAAGAGGATGGCCGGAAGTGAGGATTGTCCATCCGTGGCCTACCGACCGATTCACCGGTACTACCGGAGGCAGGAGCCGGATGCGCTAACGCGCCCGTCCGGATGAGCGCGCTTGACTTCCCGAAGTTGCAGCTATAGAATGCTGCGCGAGGGGCTTCGACGAAGAATGTATACGTTCGAATCGCCGATCAAGACCTGTAACGGAGAACCCACATTCTCCACATCAGTCTCGCTCGCACGGCGAACACGACTGGGCGCGGATCCTCAATCCCCGAATCCGGCGAATCGGACAGCGAACGACTTCAAGGAGAGTTTCCCATGCAGACCGGAGGCAGGCTTGCCTTAACCGTAACCCTTCTGGCTCTTTCCCCAAGCGCCTTCTTCCATCCATTGCAGGCGCAGAACTACGCGGCGATCACGGGCAACATTGCGGACCCGACATCCGCGATAGTCGGCGGAGCTACAGTCGCAGCGATCAACGTCGCCACGGGGCAGTCCCGTGAAGCCGTGACGAATGCATCCGGAAACTACACGATCCCCTTTCTCGTACCCGGCATCTACGACCTAACTGTAGGGCACGAAGGCTTCAAGACGGCCTCACGTGAAGGTATCGAGCTGCAGTTGGGCGACGTAGCCCGTGTGGACTTTGAACTGGAGGTCGGCACTGTCACAGAGGTCGTTGAAGTCACCGGCGCACCACCGATGCTGAATAGCGAGAACGCGGTGGTTGGCACGGTCATCGAGAACAGGCGGATCGTCGAACTGCCTCTCAACGGCCGCAACTACCTGCAGATGATCGCATTGACGTCGAACGTGACCGCGGAGATGTCACCGCAAACCGAAGGCAGTGCACGGAAGGGCGGCGAACGCGCCCAGCAAGTGTTCTCTATCGCCGGCCAGCGTAATGCCTTCAACCGCTACACGCTTGACGGTATCGAGAACACGGAGCACAGCTACGGGCTGTTCGCCATCCGACCCTCGATCGATGCCTTACAAGAGTTCAACGTACAGACCGGTGTCTACTCCGCCGAGTATGGCCGCAATCCCTCCCAGGTGATCGTGGCAACCAAGTCGGGCACGAACCAATTCCATGGCACAGTCTTCCATTTCCATCGGAACGAAAACGTCGATGCCAGGGAGTGGCTGCTCACAGGCGAAAGAAACCCGTTCGTGCGGAACCAGTTCGGCTTCACCGTCGGCGGACCTATTGTGCGTGAACGGGTCTTCTTCATGGCGAACTACGAGGGGCTCAGAGAGCGCAAGGCGCTGGAGCGTCGCGCGAATGTCGCGACTGACCGCATGCGAGCCGGAGACCTAAGCGCATCTGGCCGCACGATCTTCGATCCGCTGACACGCACCTATTCCACCGACGCCCAAGGCAATGAGCGAGCTGTTTCCGCCGAGATGTTCCCCAACTTGATCGTTCCGCAGTCGCGGTTTCACCCTATCACGCAGAAACTGCTCGAGTTCTATCCGCGCGCGACCGTTCCAGGCGACCGCATCCTGCGCAATTACACCCGCGACGCCAAGCAGGAAGTCGACTGGGACCAGTTCACCCAGCGCGTGGATTTCATCGAGAGCGACTCCTCGAGTTGGTTCGGGCGCTTTAGTTGGTCGGACGAGTTCTTTGGCCAGATCGCGACCTTCCAGCACCAGGAGCAGGATGTCATCACGACTCCCATGCAGGCGATGCTGCAGAATACCCGAACATTTGGATCGGCGATCGTGAATGAGTTCCGATTCGGGTATACGTTGTTCCAGAATGACCAGGTAAGGTTCTTCTCGAACGAGCGAGACGTCATCACAGAACTTGGGATCGTCGGCTTGGTTTCGCCCCCGGCACTAGCTTGGGGAGTTCCAAGCACCGGTCTCGGACTGGGATTGTCCGGTTTCGGCGAGCAGGTGAATGGGCCGTTCGTCCAGAATTCACACGTATTCCAGTGGGTGGACAATGTCTCGGTGGTGCGTGGCAAGCACTCGCTCAAATTCGGCGGCGAGTTCCGCCGGGACCGCTTCAACGAGGCTGGCGTTCCTTTCCAGCGTGGCAGTTTCGCGTTCAGGGGGGTAACCACCGAAGATCCAACCAACCGAGGTCGGACCGGGCATCCAATGGCGGACTTGCTGCTCGGCAAGCCCAACCGCTCGCAGCGCTCACGAGTGCCGGCGAACGGGCTGCTCCGCGGGTCCGCAGTGGCAGCCTACTTCGAAGACACTTGGAGGGTCACGGACCGTTTGTCGGTCAATCTCGGCCTCCGCTATGAATACACACCGCCGTACCACGACAGGTATCGCGGGGCGATGAACGTCCTGTTGTTCGATCCTGGCGTTACGGACGACATCCGGGTAGACCCGAACAGCCGAGTCCCGCTGATGGTACGCGCTGGCGCGGGTGATTTCCACGAGGGACTGCCGTACCACTGGCACGACGGGATTCCGAAGGCCTCGTCGGAAGAGGCAGGCCTCCCCAAGTCGCTCGTCGAAAACGACCGCAATGACTTCGCGCCGCGCATTGGCGTCGCGTGGCGGCCCGGGGAGAAGACGACGATCCGCACCGGATTCGGAGTCTTCTACATCCAGGACATTGCGGAGATACACTACGATCTAGCGCGGAACATTGGCGGCCGGTCGGACTTTATTGCTGACCGCGAAAGGCACGATGCGGACTTGGCCGACCCTTGGAGGGTCGAGCGGGAACGCTTCGTCTGCTCCAACTGGGCAGGCGACTGCCAAGGTCCCACCTTCACATTGGCAGTGAACACCAAGCGGCGCACACCATACTCGTTGCAATGGATGTTCAATGTGCAACGGCAACTCGACGATGCCACGACCCTGGAAGTAGGCTACCTCGGGACCGGCGGCCGCAAGCTCGAGCGGCTCGTGCTATGGAACCAAGCCGTTCACCGCGCTGGTCCCGACGACTTCAGTTCCGTTGTTGATCGGAGGCCTTGGGGCGACGAGTACGGGTTGATCCAGACATCCAACGGCGTCGTGAGTTCCAGCTACAACGCCGGGAACCTGAAGCTGCGACGGCGGTTTAGTGGGGGGCTGACCTATCTGGTGGGCTACACCTGGAGCAAGTCGATGGACAACGGCAGCGGCATCCGCGTCAGAGGAGGCGAGGAAGAGCAAGCCGCGTTTCTTTATGACCTGAGGGCCGAGCGCGCCCTGTCACAGTTCCATACCGGCCACCGTTGGGTCACCTCGTTCCTTTGGGACATCCCGGGAGTCAACCGGCAAGGCGTACTGACCAAGATCATCAACGGCTGGCAAATCGGGAGCATCCTGACGTTCTCAACCGGGACACCGATCAACGTTTCTCGCATTGGTGACCGCAACAACACGGGTACCGGTACAAGGCCCGATGCGACCGGCGTCGACCCGCATCCGGAAAACCCCACGGCCGATCGCTTTTGGAACATAGACGCATTCAGCGACGCCAACCGGGAACTGTTGGTTCGTGAAGGGACGTCGGGGCGGAACGTATTGCGTCGACCCGGCGTGGCGCAATGGGACTTCTCGCTAACAAAGAACACTACGATCACCGAAGGCCAGAGGCTTCAGTTTCGCTTCGAAGCCTTCAACTTTGCGAATCATCCGAACTGGAACCCACCCGGGCGGAACATCCGCGCACCAAGGACATTCGGCGTGGTCACCTCTGCGCGAACCATGCGTGAGTTGCAGTTCGGCCTCAAATACATCTTCTGAAGCGACCGGGAAGAAGAAGTCCGCGTACCGGCGACGATCGGCGGGGCTACGAGCAGGTTGTGGCCGCTCACGGCGAAGACCGGGCGATCTGAGGGTGAGTGCTTTCCATGCGACGGGATCTGGCAGGAGATCGCAAAGCCAGTTGGTGGAATTCGCCATTTGGGGCCTAGTCGCCCGTTCGAACCTGCTCCGGTCGCGCTGTTGACTGCGGCGAGACCCGCTTCACGACCGCCGAGCGGCATTGTCCGCGTCGCGAAGCTCCAACTTCTCCAACTCCGGCCTCGAAGGCGGCGATGGTATTCAGCCATTCCCGGATCTCTGCGCGATCTCACTCTCCGGGAAACCCTCCACTAGATCCCACGCGTTCGGCGGCGGGATGCTTTCTTCGGCTCCTTAGAGGCTTCTTCGGCAGAGCTGGAAGACTGAGTCGAGATCAATCCAACCGTCATCTGCGCGCCGCAATCCATCTGGCCTCCGCTCTAGCAGCGATTCTGTCGCATCGTTCGCCTCCCGCATCGCCCTGAGACGCGTGTCTGCCTGGTCCGAGGCGAAGAGAGGCCCGACCGCCTCGGAGCGGCCATACCGGACGGCGTACGCTTCCAACGCCCCTTGGGTCAGGACATAGTCGGTGATCGTCCGCTTGCGCCATCGAACGGTCGTGACGCCGTTCAGACCGGAATCGTCGATTGTGTCTGCACTGGGGCCATCGAGTAGCAGGCAGCCCCGAATCCCCCGACCGACGGCGGCCAACGCCTTGAAATGGCCTTCGGCAATCGAAACGGAATTCGAGCCCTAGTGGACGAACGGTCGCCGAAGCACTTCGATTGGGACGTCGTGCCCGAGCTGGCCGGCGATCGGCTGCGGCACCGCGAGATCCCCAGGGCCGTTCAGGTACAGCACCCAGCCGGTCTGTTCCGCCTGCATGTGGTGGTCTAGGCCGATTTCGCGGAGAGCGCCCGAGCAGCCGTGGGCCACGCGATTGGCCCCCTCAGCCGTAGACTAGGACTTGGTGGCCCGCAATGGCTGAGATATCCCCCTCGATCCTTGCGGCGGACTTCGCTAACCTCGGCGACCATGTCCGCCAAGCCGAAAAAGGTGGCGCGCGCATGCTGCACGTCGACATCATGGACGGGCATTTTGTCCCGAACATCTCGATTGGGGTCCCCGTTGTGCAGTCACTGAGCGAAGCCACCTCCCTGCCCTTGGACTGCCACCTGATGATCACCGATCCGGGTGCATACATCGAGGCCTTCGTTCAGGCGGGGGCCTCGATCCTCACCGTCCACCAAGAAGCATGCCCTCACCTCGGACGGGAGATCCACCTGATCCGTCAGATGGGTGCTTCCCCGGGTGTCGCCGTGAATCCGGGCACACCGCTGACGAGCATCAGCGAAGTGCTCGAAGACGTAGACATCGTGCTGGTGATGAGCGTCCACCCTGGATTCGGGGGCCAAGATTTCATTCCCTCGTCAATCCGCAAGGTGCGGGACTTGGCCAGACTGCGGCGGCAGCGTAATCTAGCCTTCAAGATTCAGATCGATGGGGGCGTGAACGTCCGAAATGCTCAGCAGATCGGCGCGGCCGGCTGCGACATTCTGGTGGCGGGTTCGTCCGTGTTCCGCAAGGACGACATCGCAGGCGCCGTCAAGACGCTGAAGGAGATGGCAAATGAGCCTCCGCGTCGTTATGCCTAAGCTTGCCGAGGCATGTGAGTCGGCTCCCAGCAAACTCTATTGACGAACCTGACCGGGTACCCGCGCCGACTGCCAAACAATTGGAGCGTGATCAACGTATGATGATGGTGATGTCTTCTTGGTCACACGCCCGGCTGGCCTTAACGGCCGCCTTGGCCCTGCTCGTCGCAATCGGGTGCGGGAGGAGCCCCTACGACAACCCGATCGCCAACAACTCCCAGCAGCCCGACAAGATCCTCTTCGACAAAGCTGTCGAGAACATCGAGCGGCACCGATATGAGCTGGCCCGAATCACTCTCCAGACGCTGATCAACACCTATCCCGACAGCGAGTACATCGCAAAGGCCAAACTGGCCATCGCGGACAGCTGGTATCGCGAGGGCACCTCCGAGGGCCTAGCCCAAGCCGAGGCCGAGTACAAGGATTTCATCACCTTCTTCCCCAACATGGAGGAGGCGGCTGAATCGCAGCTGAAGATCTGCCAGATCCACTACAACCAGCTCCAGAAACCGGACCGCGACCCGATCCATGCCGTGCGCGCCGACCAGGAGTGCCGGCAGCTGCTGCTGCGCTACCCCAACACGGTCTTCCGCGGTGAGACCGAGCAGCTGCTGAGAAACGTGCAGGAGGTCATCGCAGAAGGCGAGTACCGAGTGGGCATGTTCTACGTGAAGAAGGGAAGCTTCCGGGCAGGGGTCAACCGGCTGCAGACCGTTACAGACCATTACCCGCTCTTCAGTAGGGCCGACCAAGCCCTGTGGCTCCTCGGAGAGAACTACGAGAGGCTTGGCGACAACTTCGAGGACCAGCAGGCGGCGGCCTATCAGAAGATCGTCTCGGACTACCCGCTCAGCGAGTACGTCGACCAAGCGAAGGACCGCCTGAGCGCGATGCAGCGCCAGGCTCCCAACACAGACCCCGACCGCTTCGATCTGCACAGCTACAACCTCGAGAATCGGACCTATCCGGGTCGGATGGGCCAGTTCTGGGGACTCTTCCGCGGCAAGCCCAACCTAGGGACAGCGGCCAAGGCTGGGGATCCGGCGATGACAACGCTGATGCCGACGACGCCGCCTGGCATCCTCGCGGCTGCAGCAGCAGCCACCGGTGTCACGCCCAGCGCCGATGTCACCGTCGAGACCATCTCGGGGCCCAGCGCGCTCGACACAGAGCCCGATGCTCGGCTCAACCAGCCGCAATCGGGCGGAGGAGAAACGGAGTCCGAGGAAGGCGAGCAGGACTAGCCTCGGTGGCTACAGTCTTCGTGGCGGATGACAATCCCCACGTGCACACCATCGTCAAGGAGACCCTGTCGGTAGCCGGCCATCAAGTGCTGGGCACGATGGCCACGGCGGGCGTGATCGACAAAGTTGTCGAAGCGAGGCCTCACCTGCTGTTCCTGGACAGCTCCAGCTCAGCCGAAGACTCGTACGAGCAGTGCAGCAGAGTGACTGGTCGGCCGGAGTTGGAGAACTTGAGTGTCGTCCTCCTGGCCGGCCCCTTGTCAGTGGTGGACGAGCACGCCGCTGTATCTGCTGGGGCAGTAGCAGTGCTTCGCAAGCCTCTCGACCCCGAGGAGTTGACAGACCGGATCGAGTCTTGGATTGAAGCGGAGTCTGTAGAGCCGGAGGGCCGCGAACTCTCGGAGATCAGCTTGGACGACCTAGTGAGCCGCGCACTGACAACCGACGAGCCTGTTCGGATCCGAGAGGTGATCAGAGAGCAGGTCGAAGCGGTGCTTGTGGCCGCAATTCCGGCGATCGTGGACCGCATCACCGACCGGGTGGTGACCGAGCTGGAGTCTGGCTAGCGCCGGAGGAAACTGTCGTTGGGTGACGTGCGGGCACTCGCGATGTCGGGCACGGCACGGATCCTATGCCCTACGATGGGGGCTGAACGGGCGCGTAGCTCAGTTGGATAGAGCATCTGCCTTCTAAGCAGAGGGTCCCAGGTTCGAGTCCTGGCGCGCCTGCCACCGTCTTCTGTTTGCCGCGCGCCGGGCAGCGCAATTGCCGCGTGTGCCGCAGACACGTTCGCGACCCGCCCAGTACATGACCCGTCGGTCAAGGAGACCCATGACAACGTCGCTAACTCGCGTCTCGATCCGGGGAATCGCCGCATTGGCAGCCCTCTTGTCGTGCGGCGGCGGCCTTTGCTCGCCGCACATCCTCGTCTTCCTTACAGATGACCTCGGCGGCCGAGACACGACGGTGTACGGTTCACGCTACGTGCGAACGCCGAATCTCGAGAAGTTGGCATCGGTCGGGATGACGTTCGACCGGGCCTTCGTGGCATCGCCGGCGTGTGCTCCGAGCCGGGCGGCTCTCCTGACCGGGCTCATGCCGGCCCGCAACGGTGCCGAGGCTAATCACACCTACCCGCCAGCGGGCACGCGCTACTTGCCGCCGCTATTGGGAGCACTCGGACTTGAGATAGCAGCGTTCGGAAAGGTCTCTCACGGCGACGCCCGGCCTGCGTACGGCTTCGATTCCTATTCCAAACCCCGCGTGGGACTGGCGGACAATGTCTCCAAGTACCTTGAGCAGCGCGATTCCGATGGCCCGCTTTGCCTGCTTGTCGGCGACCGAAGGCCCCATGTGCCGTGGACGACAGACAACATCTACAAACCCGAGGAGGCCGGGCTGCCACCGTACTTCATAGACACGCCGGAGACCCGGGCCCACCGCGCCCGATACTTCTCAGACATAACGGGCCTTGATGCGGAGTTTGGTCGAGTGTGGGACCTGGCGAAGAGCCACCTGGGCGAAGACCTGATCGTCGTCTTCACCAGCGACCACGGCGGGCAGTGGCCCTTCGCCAAGTGGAACCTTTACGACGTTGGCATCCGCGTCCCGCTGATCGTTGCATGGCCAGGGCGCATCGTCGGGGGTTCCCGGACAGACGCAATGGTGAGCTGGATAGATCTGTTGCCGACCCTCATCGAGCTTGCCGGCGGCAAGGTCCCGGAAGGCATCGACGGAAGATCGTTCGCCGCGGTCCTCCGTGGCCAGGCGAGCGAGCACCGCACCGAGATCTTCACCACTCACAGCGGGGACGGCGTTTTCAACGTCTATCCCATCCGCAGCATCCGCACCGGGCGTCACAAGTACATATGGAACCTCCTGCCAGACCACCTGCACACGAACCACTCCGACATCCTGCGCAAGGACGGCGCCGGTGCGTATTGGGACTCGTGGGATGAGGCGGCAGCGAGCGACCCGAACTCCGCGAAGATCGTTCGGAAATACTTCCAGCGACCGGAGCGGGAACTGTACGACTTGCGGCAAGATCCCCTAGAGCAACGCAACCTCGCGAACACGGAGGAGCACGCTGCATTGGTTACGAAACTCCACGCGCGGCTAGAGACATGGATGCGCGAGCAGGGCGATGCTAAGACTGTTTTCAACAAGCCCTACCCAGCTGACGGCCCCCGCCCGGACGCCGAGGCGGTCGGCAGGTGAGGCCGCCCGCAAGCAGAGGACTGAGCGGGTCAAGGGCCGAGCTAACGCGGTAGAGTGTCTGCAGCCGATCGGCTCACCATGAGACACGAACCACGCCACCTCATTGCCACCCTTGCTGCGGCGGGACTGCTGCTCGGATGCGGCCGGACTGGCCCAGAAGGGCCAACAGCCGTCGCTGAGACACCGACCGAGGCCTTGGCGGCGGACGGGAGCTTCATTTCGTGGCGCGAGCACATCATTGACGATCCGGCGGTAGGGGGTGTGGCCATCGCCGGAAGCGACGGCCTGGAAATGGCAGACCTCGATGGCGACGGGTACGAGGACATTGTCTCCGTCCACGAGTCCGACACTCAGTATGACGGCGTGGCCGATGGTCACATCCGCCTGGCGTTCGGGTCCGACGACCCAGACCAATGGACGCTTGTAACCTTGGCCGAGGGTGAGGAAGCCGGAGCTGCCGAGGATGTTTCCATAGCCGACCTGAACGGTGATGGCTTCCCCGATATCATCGCCGCCTGCGAGTTCGCGCACCTTGTCTACTTCCAGAATCCGGGCCCTACCGCCCGGACGGACCGCTGGGAGCGGATCATTCCCAGCGCGGCCAGCAATCGGGGTTCCTTCATCCGGGTTTTCTTCGCAGACTTCGACGGCGACGGTCGTCCGGAGGTGGTCGCGCCGAACAAGGGATCCCAAGCGGGGCCACGCACGGAAACGACCCTGCGGGCGATCACCCTGTACAGCATCGAGGGAGACCCATTGCGGGACGAATCGTGGAAGGAGCGGACATTGGCCAAGGTGGCCGTGCCGATCAACTCGCACCCGGTCGATCTCGACGCCGACGGCGATCTGGATGTTCTGGCAGGGTCCCGGGGAGAATCGCGCGTTTTCTGGCTAGAGAATCTTGGCGAACCCGGAATCGAGTTCCGGGAGCACCGGATTGCAGTCCAGCTGCCGCCGGACCACGAAGAGGTCCGGCTGACCGGGTTCATGCTCGGATTCGAGGATTTCAGCGGGGACGGGCGCCTGGACGTGCTCCTGTCGGCCGGCACGCACCACGTCGTCTGGCTGGAACAGCCCGAGGGACCGGGCGAGCCCTGGCCCATGCGCTGGATTGGCTCGATGGAGCCGGACTCCGCGACAGGATTGACTCTGGCCGACATCGACGGGGACGGTGACAACGACATCTTCTGCGGCAGCTACAGCGGCCCGCCCCGGCACGTCGACGGCCGAGATGTTGGCCCGGCCGACCGGCTCGGGCGGCTGGCTTGGTTCCAGAATCCCGGTGCTGCGGGCGAAGCTTGGGTGCGGCACGACATCTCTAGGCGCAAGCGCGGAATGTTCGACATGGCGGTCGCGCGCGACATTGACGGGGACGGCGACACGGACTTCGTCGGCACTCGCGGCAACAGCCTTCCGTATGACGGAGTCTACTGGCTGGAGCAGGTCCGCACGGCGGAGCCGCTGCCCTCTTTCGCCAAAGCCCGCGACGTGGACAGCGAGGAGATGCCACTTCCCTGAGCTTCGGCGCCGGCGGAGCGGTCAACCTCTCACCCGGCCCTGGCGGCACCTGCCTGTCAAGATGAGAATCGATGCAAGGATTCGTTCTCTCGTGCGACGAGGGCACCAGCAGTGCCCGGGCAATTGCGTTCGATCGCGAGGCGCGGGCTGTCCAGGTTGCGCAGCGCCCCCTGGCCAGCAGCTTCCCCCACAGCGGTTGGGTCGAGCAGGATCCTGAGGATATCTGGCAGGCGCAAGTAAGGTCCGCTGCGCAAGTCGCCGAGGCGTGCGGCGGCTGGGAGCGGATCAATGCGATCGGAATCACCAATCAGCGCGAGACGACCGTAGTGTGGGATCGGGCCACCGGCCTGCCTGTCGCCCCTGCCATCGTCTGGCAGTGCCGGCGAACGGCCCCCGAGTGCGCCGCGCTGAGGGCCGCGGGGCATGCGGATCTCGTCACGGGTCGCACAGGGCTCGTGCTCGACCCATACTTCTCGGGGACCAAGATCGCTTGGATCCTAGAGAACGTGGACGGTGCTCGGCAGCGCGCCGAGGCTGGCGATCTGGCATTCGGCACAGTCGACAGCTGGCTTGTCTACCGCCTCACCGGTGGCGCGAGGCACGTCATCGACCGCACGAACGCATCCCGCACCCTTCTGATGGACCTGCGAACGGGGAGCTGGGACAACGACTTGATGGGCCTGCTCGGTATCCCCGCGGCGATGCTCCCCGAAATTGTCCCGTCGTGCGGGGTCGTGGCAATGACCGACCCGAGTGTGACTGAGCGGGAGATTCCGATCGCCGGCATCGCGGGGGACCAGCAGGCGGCGCTGTTCGGCCAAGCCTGTTTTCGCCCCGGACTCGTGAAGAACACCTACGGGACGGGCTGCTTCGCGCTTCTGCACACCGGGCAAACGGCGGCCCGGTCCGCAAACAGGCTCCTGTCAACGACGGCCGCCTCCGCCAAAGGGAAGGCAGACTTCGCCTTGGAGGGGTCAATCTTCGTCGGTGGGGCGGTCGTGCAATGGCTGCGGGACGAGCTCGGCCTGATCGCCACGGCAGCGGAGTCGGAACACTTGGCAACAGCTGTCGAGGACAGCGGCGGGGTATTCATGGTGCCGGCCTTCACCGGGCTGGGAGCGCCATACTGGAACGCTGCGGCACGGGGGCTGCTGTGCGGACTCACCCGCGGTGCACGGCGCGAGCACATCGTGCGCGCCGCTCTCGAAGCCATCGCCTACCAAACCCGCGACCTAGTCGAAGCGATGCAGTCCGACGCGGGGTCCGGCCTGTCCGAGCTCCGGGTTGACGGCGGAGCCACCGAGAACAACTTCCTGATGCAGTTTCAGGCCGACATCTTGGGAGTCCCAGTGGTCAGGCCCGCCTTCTTGGAGACAACCGCACTTGGTGCTGCATTCCTCGCAGGTCTGGCGACGGGCTATTGGAGCGGAACGGAAGAGCTCGAGCGGTTCTGGAGCGTGGACCGCACGTTCGAGCCCACGATGGAAGCCTCTCGGCGAGAAGAGCTCTACGGAGGCTGGAAAACCGCTGTCGCGAGAGCCCAGTAAGCAGACAGCCCCTCAGGCAACCAAGTACGGCGCGAAGGTCTCGGGCAGGACGTGCACTCCCAAGCCACTGGTCTTGGGCAGGTGCCAGTGACCGGCGGCGAGCCGGATAGGCTCTTCGACGATTGCCTCGCGGAATGGGTTCTCTGACCTGTCGCACTCGATCAGCTTCCGCTCCGGGATCGTGGTCGACGGGTGCCGAGGCCGGGCCGCGTAGAAGTGCAACGCAGCTGCCTGGCCAACAGCGGAGCCCCACGCGTGCGGCGTCACATGGACCGCTGTGAGAGTGGCCAGGGACGCAATCTTGAGGCCTTCGGTGATCCCCCCACACGCGCACAGGTCGGGCTGAGCGTAGTCCAACGCACCGAGGCGAAACCACTTGTCGAAACCAAATCGGGTGTACTCGCACTCGCCACCCGCGACCGGAATGCGAGTCTTCTGCTTGACCTGAAGGTACTGCTCCGGAGCGAGCGGCGAGACCGGTTCCTCAAACCAGTGGATGCCCAAGTCTTCGACTTGCCGTGCCAGATGGATCGCCTCCTGCGGACCATAGGCATGGTTGGCATCGATCGCCACCCGCACGGCGGGTCCGACGACGCCCCTAATCGCCCGAACATTGGCAACATCCTGTTCCACTCCTAGTCCGACCTTCAGCTTCAGCGCCCGGAATCCTTGGTCGAGGCAATCGCGGGCCTCACGCTCCCAGCGCACCTGCAACGGCTCGTCTCCTCCGAAATAGAATCCCGTCCAGTAGCACTCGATGCGGTCCTGCTGCTCTGCCCCGAGCAGCCGGTACAAGGGCGAGCCGGAGTCCTGTGCCTTCAGGTCCCAGCAGGCAATGTCGATCGCGGAGATTGCGGCCAGCATGACGCCCTTCCTGCCGTAGTCGATCGAGCGCGCGTACAGCAGGTCCCAGACGGACTCGACGGCGCGCGGGTCGCGCCCCACGACGAGCGGTCCTAGGAATTCCCTCACGATGGCGGCGGTGACGGCCGCGGGCCCGTAGGCCTCGCCCCATCCGACGCGCCCATCCGTCGACGTCAGCCTCACAAGCATCGCCTCGCGCTCCGAGTACGAGAACTGCGAGAATCCGAACGCTCGATCCAGCGGCGCCCTCAGGTGAAAGGCATCTACCCTCGCAATCCGCATCGGACTGGTAGAATAACCGACTCACATGAAGGCGATTCGCATCCACCGCCATGGCGGTCCGGAGGTTCTGACCCTAGAAGACATGCCCGTACCGGAGCCCGGTCCGGGCGAAGTCCTGGTCCGGACCGAGTACGCAGGCGTCAACTTCATCGACATCTACTTTCGGACGGGGCTGTATCCGGCCGAGCTTCCGATCACAAACGGCCAAGAGGGCGCTGGAACGGTGGCCACCGTCGGCAGCGGCGTTTCCTCGTTCGGTCGGGGCGACACTGTCGCCTACACGGGCGTGTCGGGCTCCTACGCGGAGTACATCGTCGTTCCGTCCGAGAAGCTGGTTCGCACGCCCGCGGGGATTACGACCAAGACAGCAGCAGCCACGATGCTGCAGGGGATGACGGCGCACTACCTGACCCGCTCCACGTTCAAGATCGACTCATCGCACACGGCGCTTGTGCACGCCTGCGCGGGCGGAGTCGGACTCTTGCTGGTACAGATCGGCAAGAGATTCGGCACTCGCGTCATCGGCACATGTTCGACGCCTGCCAAAGCGGAGAAGGCGAAGGCTGCCGGCGCGGACGAGGTCATCCTCTACACCGAGCAGGACTTCGAGAAGGAATGCCGTCGCTTGACTGGAGGTGCCGGAGTCGACGTAGTGTACGACGCAGTGGGGAAGTCTACCTGGGAGGGCAGCCTCGGTAGCCTCAAGCCCCGCGGGATGATGGTCACGTTCGGAAACGCCAGCGGTCCTGTGCCGCCGCTCGCCCCCTTGGAGTTGACGAAGCGGGGTTCGCTTTACCTGACGCGACCATCCCTGTGGGCATACATGGCCACGCGGCAGGAACTGGAGTGGCGTGCTGGGGAGATCTTCGACTGGATCTTGTCGGGTGACATTCACGTCCACATTGGGGGTGTCTTTCCCCTTAGCCAGGCCGCCGAGGCTCAGACCCGCCTAGCTGGCCGGCAGACCATGGGCAAGCTCCTCCTGCGCCCGACCAGCGCATGACGACCCATCGGGCGCTCGGCGTTCAGACGTGGCTCTCGGCAATCCTAGGGTTGGCCACCCTTCTCCCGGCGATCGCCAGCGCAAGGCCGAACATCGTCCTCGCGATCGCCGATGACTGGGGCTGGCCCCACGCAAGTGCCTACGGGGACACAGGCGTCGAGACACCTTCGTTTGACCGTCTGGCACGGGAAGGGGTACTGCTCGAGCACGCGTACATATCCTCTCCGTCGTGCACGCCGAGCCGAGGCGCCATCATCACCGGTCAGCAATTCTTCCGACTCGGGCCGGCGGGAAACCTCTGGAGCGTGTGGCCCTCCGGCCTGCCAGAGTACCCGAGGCTGCTGACAGGCGAGGGATACTTCGTCGGAAGCTACCGCAAGGGCTGGGGACCGGGCATTCATCCCGGCACGACCGTGACACCGGCTGGCCGCCGGTACGCGAGCGTGGAGGAATTCTTCGAGGCGCGCCCTGACGGGACGCCGTTCTGCCTTTGGTTCGGTGCGAGCGATCCGCACCGCCCGTACGAGCCCGGTTCGGGTCGCGAGAGCGGGATTGCGCCAGAAGACGTTCATCTGTTCGAGCACTACCCGGATGTCAAGACGGTGCGCAGCGATGTCGCCGACTACTACTTTGAGGTCCAGCGCTTCGACCGGGACGTCGGCGACCTCCTAGAACTGCTCGAGACCATGGGTGAGCTCGACAACACGCTTGTCGTGATGACCGGCGATCACGGGATGCCGTTCCCGCGCGGCAAAGGGAACCTGTACGATTCCGGGGCCCGCGTACCAATGGCCATTATGTGGAAAGCGTCGATCCCGGGTGGCCGTGTGCTGACGGACTTCGTGTCAACTACCGATCTGGCGCCCACTTTCCTGACAGCAGCTGGGTTACGCGTCCCAGGAGTGATGACGGGGCGGTCGCTGCTCCCGATTCTGACTTCGGCAGATGCAGGAAGAGTATCGAGCGAGCGCGACCACGTGATATTCGGGAGGGAGCGCCACGTGATCGCGCAGGAGGCGCCAGACCTGGGGGGCTATCCATCCCGCGGGATTCGGACGGACGAATTCCTCTACATCCGCAACTACGAGCCCGAGCGCTGGCCTGCCGGAACGCCTGATCACGAGCGGGCCCAAGTGCCAAACGCGTGGCTTGCGGACTGCGACAACGGACCTACGAAATGGTTCCTTTGGCAAAACCGAGACAATCCCCGGTTCCGAAGGTTCTACGATCTGGCCTTCGCCAAGCGCCCCGCGGAGGAGCTCTATGACCTCAGCAAGGATCCCGGACAGGTTGTCAACGTCGCCGGCGAGCCCGAGTATCTCCAGACACGGAAGGAGTTGGCCGTTCGGCTTGCGGAGGCGCTGATCGAATTGGGCGATCCAAGGATTCAGGGTCGCGGGTCGATGTTCGATGTTCAGCCGTACTTGGGAGGGTCGCCTAGGTTCCCAACCGAGTGAGGCAAGCACGGCCGCCGGCTTTCCCGATCCCGCCGCAGAGGACCGTCCGGGACTTGCCTCGCGACTGCTGCCTGAGGCTCGCCTTGTGATGCGGGAATCTCACACGAGACCCGTTCCCATGTGTTGACACGGCCCGACACCGGGGCGGCTGGGTGGTCCGGACGGAAACGTTCATGTAACCCTCGACCGAGTGGAAGCATCACTATTCTCAACGAGTGGCGCTCAGCGCCGCCTGTTTGGCTCGTCCCGGTGACAGTCCGCTCAACACTACTGGCGCTGGTCGTGCTTGCCATCTCCTCCAGCGTTCGAGCCGCCACCCCTCCTTCCGCCGTCGAGTTTGAGGGGCTGTGGCAGGCCGTGCCGAACCGGCCACGGCCGCCCAGAGGAAGTGAAGCGCGGACGCCCGGTCCGAGGCGGCGCGGTGCCCAGGCCGACGAGAAGGGGCTGACAGCGGGCGACTATCGCGTGCGGGGGATGATGACAGACGCAGGACAGGCAGCGTTCGATGCATTCGACCCGTATGAGCTGCCCGCTAACAACTGTGAATCGCCGGGCCTGCCGCACATTGCGGTCGTTCCCAACCTGCAGGAGTGGCGGTTTGAGGGCAACACGCTGCGGATCACGCACGAGTACTACAGCACCAAGCGCGCTATCCATCTTGACGGCGATCTCCCGGACGACCTCCCGAAGACACCTGCTGGTTACGCTACTGCTCGCTTCGAGGGCGACACCCTTGTGATCAGGACGATGGCGCTGGCGGCAACCTTGGGGGGCCTGAGCCGCAACGCGCCCTCCAGCGATGCCCGCGTTGTGACCGAGCGCTATCGCATTCTTCCGGACGGAAGCGGAATCGGTGGCCAGATCACGATTGAAGACGAGAAGTTCCTCACCCGCCCCATCCGGCTGCCGCTGCGCCTTACGCGACCGGAGCCCGATGCAGAGCTGATCCTGTTCCCCTGCGATCCCGAGGCTGCGCGGCGACACTTGCCACCGCGAAACCAATAGGCCCCATATCGCAGCCCGATTACGACGGCCAGATTTCCATCGCGGGGACAGCGTGGCACGGGCGGCCATTCCGCTGTCGGCCCGTTGCGTGACCGTGCGGCCAGTCAGTCGAATCCCAACCGATGTCTCAATCCACGCCCGGGCGGCCCGGCACGGGCGCTCGGCTAGGCCGACGAATCCGTAATTCCCAGCTAGAGCCCAGACGACTGGTCTGAGCCTGCATTCCGAGCAATCCCAGTTGCGCCACGGAGTTGGCTTGGATCGAATCCGGCCTATTGATTGCGACGCTGCCCAGCCACCTTGCTCCGGGGCGGGTCCATAGCAGGAATAGGGTGCTTGGGGCCCATCCTCTCCAGACGCACCTCGCCGACTCTCGTGTCTTCGTCGATATAGCGCGTCCGGTCGTACGTCTCGCTTCGATGCGGCTGATGCGGCATTGGAAGTGACAAGAAGACAGGCTTCTCGTGGCCCGCCTAGACATAGGGCAAGCGTGCCAACTCCGCGTCAGCCCGCCACCTCGAAGTCCCAGCCGAAACCGGGCTCCTCCGAGGGCTGGATGTACACACCCTCTGGTCCGCGGGTCATGCGGCGCTGTTCGGCAAACATCTCGTAGACGCGTTTCGGACCACCGGGAGCGGGGATCGTTGTTTCGGCCCAGGTCAACTGCGGGAACGTGGCGAGATAGTGAATGCAGTCAACCGCTCCGCCGGCGTGAGGAACCAACGGGATTCCTCGCTCGAGTGCCATAGAGCCGATCTTTCGCATCTCACTCATCCCACCGCACCAGTTGATGTCCGGCTGCCAAATGTCGACCGCCCCGTAGTGTGCGAGGCGGCCAAACCCGTAACGCGTGTACTCGTGCTCGCCAGTCGCTAGAAACGTCGACGTGATCTGGGAGTTAAGGCGACCGAAGCCTTCATACTCGTCCGGCATTAGCACTTCTTCGAGCCAGTACACGCGATACGGTTCCAGCGCTTCTGCCAGCTGGATGGTGTACGCCTCGTTGAGCGCCATCCAGCAATCGATCATGATTTCGCCGTCCGGGCCCACAAGCTCCCGCGTGCGCTTCACGTGCTCAACGTTCTTCTTCAGCCCATCTCGTCCGTCTGCCGGGCCGTATTGAAGCGCCAGCTTGACTTTCGTGTAGCCGAACTCAAGGCTCTGTTCGACATCGTTGCCGGTCGCGTAGCACGGGAGTCGATCCCAAGTCCGCCCACCCGCCAGCTTGTACACCGGCACACCGAACGCCTTGCCGACGATGTCCCAGAGCGCGAGGTCCGCTCCGCTGATCGCATGCACCACAGCTCCGGCTCGCCCGTAAAAGAGGGTGGCGCGCCACATCACGTCCCAAAGGCGCTCGACGGCCAGCGGGTTCTTGCCGACCAGCAGCCTCTTGAGGGCGGGCTCAACGAACGGTCCAGCCGCCGAGCCAGCCCGACCGTACCCTTTCAGTCCCTTGTTCGTGCTGACCTCTACCGTTACGCTACCGAGCGACCTGTCGGGCATCCACTTGGAGCCCGGGCCACGCTTCCCTGTGTACTCCCCGTGAATCTCGATGGGCCGGGCTGCCTCTCGTGTGGTCCAGTACGAACCTGGGGTCGCTTCATACGCAGGCAGAGGATTCCTCGGGCGTGTCCTTACGAGCCGAACATCCGTAATCTCAAGACCCGATTCGACCGGCCAGACTTGTTGTGCGACAACCGGCTTGCTCGGACTGGCGAGAGCTGTTGCGATTCCAAGAAAGCCCCGGCGGCTCAGACGTCTCGTTCCTAGTTCAGATTGTTGGTTCATTCGTGTCATGCTCATCCTGCCGCGACAATTTCCGGAGTGCCGAATTCTCCAAGGCTCCCTGTCGTGCCAAGGACCGAACTCGGAACACGCTTGAGGACATTGGGTGCTTCCAGATCCTAGTCCACTGGGAAGAACTCTCCCCTAGGACTGCAGCATACCTGCCAAGACTACTTGGCCGACCGCTCGCCGTGCTTGCGGGATCGCTCCCCCGGGGTCACATCTTAGGGGCGATCGCCGTGGATGTCAATTGCCCATTGAGGATCCTGAGGTTGCAGTAATAGTCAAGGGTGGCCTTTTCCGCGAGCGGAAGACTGATGGATTGTCGCTCTGCGCCTAAGGCGTTATGGTGAGGGGCGTTCCCATCCGGACTGCCCTGTTGACCCAGTGCGAAGTTGCGGCGGACTCCACGGCTGCCCGGATATGTGCATTGGGCTGCTTCCGATCGCGGACACAGTCGACCCAGTTCCGGACATTGTCAAGAGTCCCGCTGCCATCGACACGCTCGTCTCGAGGCGTGTTGTCGGAGCGTTCGAAGAAGTACTTCGGTTCTGGCAGGGTGACTGATTCCAGTGGCTTTGTTCCCTCTTCGTACACCCAGTAGCCAACCCGGTTGATGGACATCATCGCCCGGTCGCCCCTAAACTCGATTCCGCATCCCAACAACCCAAAGGTCATGTTTCCTTCAAACGCCGCCATGTACCCTTCGGGGTACTCCATCGTCGCGACGACGGTGTCGGGCGCCTCCATCCATCCCTGAACGTAAGTGGCGCTGGCGGCCTGCACCCTTTCGGCCCGCGGACTGTCCAAGAACCACTGGACAACGTCGATCCAATGGGTCATCAAGTCTGTTACGCTTCCTCCCCCGTAGTCCCAGAAGAAACGCCAGAACCGAAACCGGTCCGGATCAAAGGCGGTACAAGGAGCAGGACCCAGCCACCGTTCCCAGTGCAATTGCGCCATATCAACGGACGGGCTGGGCTCTGAACGCATTCGCGAATAGTCTTGCGACCAGTGGCACCGTACGAAGGTCACCCTCCCGAGAACTCCCTCGTCGACCAGCTGCTTCGCTTCCAAGTAGTGGTTCCAACTGCGCTGCTGCGTCCCGCTCGCCACCACCCGCCCCGACCGTTCCACAGCGCGGAGCAAGGATTCAGATTCCTCCAGACGGTGCGTGACGGGCTTCTCTAGGTAGTGCTTGCGCCAAAACCCTTCGTGCTCCTTATACATAGGCAAACCTGA